>JALVAD010000092.1 GCA_027011385.1 Saprospiraceae bacterium
ACACATATATTTATTTTACAAATGGGGAAAAACTATTAATTTCTAAAACTCTTGGAATACTTGCAGAAAAAATTAAGGATCTATTATTTTTAAGAATACATGCCTCTTATTTAATCAATGCTAGATATTTATCAAAGTACATTAATTCAGATCAGAAAATAATTCTAAACAACCAAATCACACTACCAGTTTCTAGAATGAATAAAAAAATGATGAGTGATTGGATAAAAGGATAAACACTTTATAATAGTATTAATTCAAAACAGCATAGCAATTAAACCACTTAATCAATATAAAAAAACATTAAAAAATGAAAATGAAAAAAACATCAATTTTTTACGTGATTATAATTTTCTGCTTATTTCAAATCCAAAACAATGCTCAAATTGTAGAAATTGGAGGTAAACTTAAGGTATCAGAAACCGATACAATTAATTCGGGTACAACCATGTTAATAAAAGAATTAGACGGTACAGTAGCAGAAACACTTATACCTGTTTTTATCACTTCAGACCTTGGTGATACTTTACATCTTGGAAACAATAATTGGGATATTATCCCCGGAATCAGTAAAGCAAATCCTCATCCAATATCTGATTATGATAATAACGAATATACTACAGTTGCCATTGGTAATCAACGTTGGATGCAACAAAACCTTAGAACAACAAAATTCAATGACGGGACGCCTATACCACATTTAACATCATCTGTTGATTGGGCTGCAACGACAAGTGCTGCATATTGTTATGCCCACAATGATTCCACTACTTATGCTGCAGTTTATGGGGCTTTATACAATTTCTATGGAGTAGCAGACACAGCTTCACACAATGTATGCCCTGTTGGCTGGCATGTACCAACTACAGCAGAATGGAACACATTATTTACAACTTTAGGAGGCACTGGTGTCGCGGGAGGAAAAATGAAAGAAGAGGGACTGGATCACTGGATATCACCCAATACGGGAGCGACAAATAGCAGCAAATTCACTGGAGTACCGGGAGGATATAGATATTTTAACGGAAATTTCGTAAATCTGGGATACTCTTCAGATTTTTATTCCAGTACTGTTGGAGGAACAAACTACTTTTTATACTTTTCCTGGACTAGCATAGGATCAGTAAGTACAGTCGCTAATAACGGTCATGCCATAAGATGTGTATGGGATCAAACTTATCCATAAAATAAATTATTGAAATTAATTGATTGAAATACTTAATAACCACTAAATCAAATATTATGTACAAATTAAAAGCAAATGCCATTAGAAATGGTAAAAACATTGAAGTAACAATAGAGGGTTTATTGCCAGATTCTTGTTACTCTGCAAAAATAATTGATAAATATCCGGGAGGAAATATTCAATATTCGGTTGATCCGGGAGAAGCCCAAGTCTTTATTGAAGAAACAATAGATGACAACTGCGTAATCTGTAAAAAGCCACTAATACCATGGTCTCAAAGTGTAGAAATCAAAGATGAAAAACATACTATGATCTCTATATTTGTTAATCAAAAGAAAGGACTAACTGTAGAGGTAGAGAATGAATTACCTGAATTTGGTGTATTTAACTACGGATTCAATCCTTTTACATGTTATATACATCCATATGACTTCCCAAAAACACAAGCAACTATCTTGAAATTTGGACCAGCTTCTTATGAAGAATGTCTTCAGTGGAAAAAAGAAAATTGTAATAAATAAATTTTAAACAATGATAAAGAAAACAGGGACAATCGGAGATAAAAATATAACCGACTAGTAAAACAATATTATTTCTAACAAAACGAACAAAATTTTAATTATTTTAAAAAAAATTATTTCAAACCTCATATTATCTAACAACAACAAATTAATAATTATGAAAAAACTAAAAATCTTAATTCTAACAAGTATCTACATATTACTAACCAGTAACATCGTCCATGCTACAGTATGGACCGTAAGCAATGATCCTGATCGCCCGGCACAATTCACATCCATACAAGCCGCAGTTGATAATGCCGCGCCAAATGATACCTTAAGGATTGCAGGATCGAGCACTAATTATACTCAAACCATAGATATAAAAATCCCATTAACACTAATAGGCGAGGGTGCCAATAATCCTGATGGTGAAAACACTACAGTACAAGCATCGGTTTTATTTGGCAGATTAAACAACTCCATGAGTTCAAGTGGATCGAGAATTTACGGAATTTTATTTATGTCCTATTCTAGTCCTAGCGTTAACATTAACGGTTACTTTGGTGGCGGCAATGCTGATGATTTCAAAATAGAAGACATTCAATTTGAAAGGTGTCATTTTAATATAAAATTACGTATGGAATCATATAATTATTCTAATATCCTTTTTCGTCATTGTGTTTTTTCTAATCACGTCTATTTTAAAGGAAATCATTTGGGGAATGTATTCACAAATTGTGTTTTTGATAGTGAGCTAATCATTGGTGAACATAATAATAATTTGAATGGAGGAATAATCATTCGAAATTGTCTCTTTTTGAATCGAATATATAGTTGTTTCAGCAATATCATTGGCATTATCATAGAAAACAGCATTTTCTATAAATGTGAACCAAGCGGAGCAGAAAACTCGGTTTTCAACAATAACATCACATATCTATGCAATAACAACACATTACCTTATAGTAGCAATGTAGGTAGCGGTAATCTGGAAAATACAAATCCAATGTTTACAGATTACCCCGCTCTTGGAGGCTCTTTTGATTGGGCACACGATTATACATTACTATCCGGTTCACCGGGTATAGGTACGGGCACCAATGGAACAAATATAGGTCTTGATGGCGGTAATGCCCCAGTAGCCAATATACCCGGGCACTCTAGAATACCCGTGGTGGACAATTTAGTATTACCTACTTCATCTGTACCTGTAGGTGGTAATTTGGAGATTAATATTCAAGCACATATTAGAGATTAATGACTTACCCAATTAATTCTAAATAAAAGTCTTTTTATAAACAATTCTATCTCTAATATTCTATTTTCCTAGTTGGCGGGTAATTATGGAGGCAGAATACTAAAACAATAAAAATGAAAAATAAAATACAAACATTCAATACAATCATATTTTTATTACTAATAACCACTAGCTTACAAGCAAAACAGTGGTCTGTATCCAATGACCCTGATAGACCTGCTCAATTTTCTGACTTGCAGACAGCTATCGATAGTGTGGATACAGGTGATACACTCTTGATTGCAGGATCAAGTATAGGCTATGGATCAGCAACTATTCATAAAGTTTTGACCCTTATCGGTGAGGGGGCAAATAATCCGGATGGAGAAAACACAAAAATAAGTGGATTAACGCTTGGGCGACTCAATAATACTATCAGCGCCAGTGGCTCTGTTATTTTAGGTCTTGAATTATCCGATAATATAATTATCTCTGGTTACTTTAGCGGTGGATCAAGTCAAGACTTCACGATGGACAATATCCATTTCGAAAGATGTGTGTTACGTTATGTATCAATGAGTTCATACACTTTTTCTAATTTTATATTTAGAAATTGTGTTTTTAAGAATTATAATATTGTGACAACTGGCACACATAGCAATAATCGTTTTGAAAATTGCATTTTCTCAGGATCTGCTCGTTTTAGTGGTTCCGGAAATGACTTGAATGATGGTATAAATATCACTAACTGTATTTTTATGGAAAGTACCGCTGATATGTTATACAATATGAACAATATAGTAGTAGAAGACTGTATCTTCTTCAAAGCAGAACCAACCGGTGCAACAAACTCAACTTTCAATAATAATATGACCTATCTATGTAATGACAATACAATGCCATACGGCAGTAATACCGGTTCAGGTAATCAAGAAAATACTAATCCGATGTTTATCAATTATGCTAATTTGGGAGAGCCCTTTGAGTGGACACATGATTATGGATTGAAGGCAGGATCTCCTGCCATTGGAGCAGGTACAGCAAGTGTGGATATAGGTCTCACCGGAGGAGTATATGGTGTCAACAATATTCCGGGCAACTCGAGACTTCCAGTTGTAACTGAAGTGAGTTTACCAAATTCATCTGTTCCTATCAATGGTACTTTACAGGGAAATATCAAAGCACATATTAGGAAGTGATCATTCAATAGGAAATAGATTCCTCTAAAAACAAGTAAATAGACCAATCATGCAAGAGATCAGTAGATTTTTGCATAAGAAAATAAAACATAAACTCAAACTCAAGCAGATGAAAAAATGTATATTTTTATTTATTTTTATTTTTTGCAATAATATTTTATCGGCACAATGTCCCACAGGGCATCACTCCTTGACATCTCAAGCACAAATCGATGATTGGCCAAACCAATATCCCAATTGTACGGATATGCAAGATGGATTTACAATTCAAGAATCTACACCTGGGGATATTACCAATCTTAATGGGATAAGCGATATAACTACTTATGGAGGAAATTTGAGAATATATAATAATACTGCCTTGACTAATTTATCCGGACTGGAAAATGTAACTTCTATAGGAGGTCAATTAAGAATTACAGATAATACTGCTCTTACAGATATTTCTCAACTAAGTAATTTTTCAGGATCCTTAGGTGCGTATTTAAAGATTCAAGGAAATACCAGTTTGACAAGCCTGACTGGTCTTGAAGGATTAACTTCAGTTGGACAGTATGTGATTATTTATGATAATGATGCTTTGACAGATTTATCAGGATTAGATAATCTTTCTACAATAGGAGAGTATTTGTTTTTATTTTCAAATGGAAGTTTAACCAGTTTAACAGGACTAAATAGTCTTAATTCTATCGGTACATATTTAACATTTATTAGTAATGGTTCTATTTCCAGTTTATCAGCACTAAGTAACTTAAATAATATAGGCACACATTTGAGAATTATCAATGAAGATGCATTGGTGGATTTTACCGGATTAGAGAATATAACGTTAATAGGTGATTATCTGGAAATAAAAAATAATTTTAATTTACAGAATTTAACAGGATTAAATAACCTTATTAGCATTGGTGGATTTATAGATATTCATAATAATTACTTTTTAACAGATATTTCTGCTCTGAGTAATATAACATCTGTAGGAAGTTATATCACAATTTATGATAACGTGTATTTGTCAAGTTTAACAGGATTAAATGGAATTACAAACATCCCTAGTGATTTGTATCTTGATGGTAATAACACTTTAACTGACTTACAGGGATTAAATTCGTTGACGACAGTAGGAGGTTATCTACAAATTGGATCTTGGGATAATGGAAATACTTCCTTAACAAGTTTATCCGGATTGGATAATCTAGTAACTATTGGAGGTAATTTAGCTGTCTATAGCAATGATGCTTTAACTAATTTGTCCGGACTTGGCTCCTTATCAAAAATAGGTGCAAATTTTTGGGTATGGCAACATGATAATATGTCTAACCTGGCTGGTTTAAATTCACTAGACTCAATTGGTTCAAATATTAGTTTCGGGGACAATCTAGGTCTTCAAAACTTGAATGGTTTGGAATCTTTAACCACTTTAGGAAAGGCTCTCAGAATTACAAATAATGATGCTTTGACAGACATCACTGCTTTGAGTTCTTTAGATTCGATTGGAAGTTACATACTTTTTCAGGACAATGAAATATTGACAAGTCTTGAAGGTATTCATAATATAGATCCTAATACAATAGAATCACAAGATGCCAATTATGAAGATTTGGAGATATTTGATAATCCTCAACTCTCGAATTGTTCTATAACAAGTATCTGTGACATGCTTGATATTTCAGGAAAAACCACAAATATTCATGATAATGCAATGGATTGTAATAGTGAATATGAAGTAGATGTAAAATGTGAACCTATTTTTACATACCCCGTTTCCGAAATATTTTATTGTACTGGTAAGAATATAGATATCACTTTTTCTACAAGTATCAGTTTTAATGTAGGAAATAATTTTAATGCAGAACTATCAGATGCAACAGGAGATTTCGCTTCTCCTGTCATTATCGGTAGTTTGAATTCAACCATCGCGGACACTATATTTGCAACAATTCCTTTAAACACAGCTTCAGGTACAGGATATAGAATTAGAGTAGTAGCAGACAATCCAGCTACTATTGGAACTGACAATGGCACAGATATTGAAATAGTTTCTTCAGTATATTTAGGTGACATTTCCTTTAATTCACAAGCACAAGTTGACGCATTTTCATCTTGTTATACTTATATAGACGGTAAAGTAACAATTGGAGGAACGGATATTAAAAATTTGAGTAACTTTAATAATTTGGATTCTATTAGTGGGTATTTGCAGGTGTTAAATTGCGATTCCTTGATTACTCTGGATGGATTTGATAATTTAACTTATGTTGGTGGGCTAAAACTAGAATCAAATGATACTTTATCTGATATATCCGGGTTGGGGAAATTGGCTTTAATAGACGGAAGTTTTAGAATATCATTTAATCCTAAATTAATATCGTTTAGTGGTCTAGATAGTCTCAAGGAAATTAATGGTTATTTGGATATATATTACAATAGTGAACTGACCAGTCTTTCAGGACTTGATAGTTTGACTACATTGGGTAATTCTCTACTTGTATGGTATAACAATGCTCTTCCAAATCTTAATGGTTTAAGCAATTTAAACTCAATAGCTGGTGGATTATTGATTTCAGACAATGATGCTATGACAAATCTTTCCGGTCTTAGTTCTTTAACACAAATTGGTAAGTATTTTCAAGTTACATATTGTGATGCATTGATTAATCTTTCAGGGTTAGATAACCTCACAACAGTTAATGGAGAAGTCCTCATTTCAACTAATCCGGCTTTAACATCATTGACAGGTTTAAGCAACCTCTTATCTATAAACGGATACCTTGCAATATATCAAAACTATCTTTTAACTGATATTCAGGATATTGAAAACATTGATCCTGTTGGAATTAATTCCAATAATTCAAGTAGAAAAGATATAGAAATATTTAATAATTATATTCTTTCCCAATGCGAAGTGACAAGTATTTGTGGAGCTCTGGCAAGTTGCGGAGGGGTTTCAACTCGAATATTTAATAATGATTCAGGTTGTAATAGTGAAGCAGAAATAAGGAATGCCTGTCCATCCTTTACTCCGGCAGACATTGTGATTGAAGCAGCAGAATACTATATAGACATTGATCCGGGATATGGTTTTGGCACAGCAATATCGGTAACAGCGAACGATACTATTGATGAAGATTTTGTCATCCCACTTACGGGATTGGAAAAGGGATTTCACTGGCTGGGTATCAGAGTCCAAACTTGTGCAGGTCTTTGGAATGTTGCTGGCACACATTTATTTTATGTCAATCCATTTTCATGGAATATTGCTGATTTGGATGAATTTGACAATCCATTGGTGGAAGCAGAATATTTTTTCGATTCTCAGGATCCCGGAGAAGGAAATGGAGATATTTTGTCTGTTCCAATAGGTTCTTCTTTTGATATTTTTCGCAGCATTGACACTGACTTATTAAGTGTTGGAGATCACAAAGTAAGTATTAGAGTAATGCAATTAGATGGCCAATGGTCATCAATATTTACAATAGATTTTACGATCAATAATCCTATCACTTGTACAATACCTGATATCTCATTTACCAACAATACAGGTAATGCAGGGCAGCAAATTGATTTTACCAATACATCAAACGGAGTTTCAGGAACTGCTACATTTCAATGGGATATAAATGCTGATGGAACTTCAGAATATACAACCGAAAATGCTAGCCATACATTTGCCACAGCTGGGTCTTACGATGTCAAATACACTATTTTCAATGACTTAGACTCTTGTGAAGTTTCTCTAACAAACCAAATAATCATAGGTCCGGAATATGATAAAACCATTGCGATCAATGGAAGTCTAAGTTTCTGCGAAGGTGATTCAGTTCAATTAACAGCACCGGTGGGTTCTAATTATTTGTGGAGTAATGGTCTTACAAATCAAATTATAACAGTAAAAAACCAAGGAGATTTTCGAGTAAGCTACACAGATCAAAACGGTAATCTTGTCACTTCAAATACTATTAACACAACTGTTTATCCTAATCTGGACATTCAAATATATTCCAATCCGGAAGTTAATAATAATAGCAATGGTAGTGCAGCGTTAGAGGTAAGCGGTGGCACAAGTTTGAGTTATGAATACATATGGTCAACAAATGATACAACTTTTGCCATAAATGGACTTTCAGCTGGTACATATACTGTAACCGTATCTGATATGCATTGTCCGGTAGATATAAGTATTCCGATACTGAATGAAACTGATGCTGGAGTTGGAATAGTGGATGCTGAATACTTCTTCGATGAAGATCCCGGTTTAGGCAATGGAATATCATTCAAGATGAGTTGGGGAGATACTGCTGAGGTATATTCAAATTTTGATTTAACAGGATTAAATGGTGGTATGCATGATATGTCTTTTCGTGTTAAAAATGGCAATAAATTGTGGGGAATTACCAGAAATAAAAAAATATTCATTAAAGAGCAATCAATTCCCATTGATACTCCATTTGTAGCCGGTGACATCAATAAGTTGCAGTATTATTTTGATGAAGGTCATGGAGTGGATACAGGTAGATTTATAATAATTAATCCGATACAAGATATTATAAACAACAACTATACGCTTGATTTTTCAGGATTGAAATCGGGTATCCACAAATTATTTGTAAGAGCAAGAAACGAATCGGGAGGATGGGGAATTGAATTTAAGACAAATATATTGGTAGATGTGAATTTACCTTTACCTGATTCAATAGATTTTCCCATAGTAGAAACAGAATTTTTCTTGGATAATGATCCTGGAGAAGGTAATGGAGAAATAGTATTACTCTCACCAAAAGACACAATAGATATAAACAAAATACTAGATGTGGGAACTTATTCAGCCGGGCTTCACAATCTTGGAATTAGAATCAAAACTCTAAATAATCAATGGAGTATATCAAAGTTTATAGAAATCAACCTTACTCAACCAAGTTGCACTATTCCTCAAGCTGATTACAACTATGTAGCCGGTAATGCAGGTCAAATCACGACATTTACAAATACCTCTCTGGATACTTTACCATCCGGCACTCAATATGAGTGGGATGTTTTTGCAGATGGAACTATTGATTTTACTACTACCGATATGGAATATACATTTACTCAAAATGGCACATTTCCCGTGAAACTAAAAGTAATAAATGCTGATTCATGTTTTACCTCCACAATAAAAGAGATAGCGATAGGCTCCAGTTATCCAAATGATATATCTGTAAATGGAAGCTTGGTCTTTTGTTCAGGTGATAGTGTAGTATTAACAGCTCCGACAGGAACTGAATATTTATGGAACACAGGTGTAAATACCGCTAGTATTACAGTAAAAGAAACAGGAGCTTATCAAGTAACTTACAAAGATCCCAATGCAAAATTTTCCGTGAGTAATGAAGTCTATGTTACTGTCCATTCTTCACTTGTTAATGAAATTAGTGTTTCGCCCGAAAACACAGGATTAAGCAATGGCTCTGCGGCGATTGTTACTACCGGCGGAAGTGTTTTTTCCTATGGTTATAATTGGTCAAGCGGGCAACAATTACCAGTTGTCGTAGATATGGTGAATGGGACATATCAGGTGACTGTTTCAGATACACATTGTCCAGACACCTTAATTGTTACTATCCCGGAAATATCCGGAATCACTAATAAAATTATTGCTGCCGAGTACTTTATCGGGGATGATCCCGGTATTGGTAATGGCACTTCTATTAGTATTAGTAAAGATTCATTAATCAATTCATTCTTTGAATTTGATGTATCTTCATTACCCGGTGGGGTTCATTATTTACATTTCAGAACTCAGAGCAACAATAAACTATGGAGTCAAACAAAATCATTAATCTACAATAATCAAACAATTCCTGTTTTTGAACAAAAGAAACCTATAGTTGGAGCACAATATTATTGGAATGAAGAAACAGGAGTGGATAACAGCCAGCCAATATCAGGTATTGTTTCAGGACATACGATTGACCATCATGACTTTATACCAACCACTGGATTAATACCGGGTGTACATAATTTATTTATACGGGTAAAAGATGATGATGGATTATGGAGTTTTGATAAAAAAGCTATTATTGTTATAGAAATGTCAATTCCTGAGTATAATCTGACTCAATTTCCAATTGTCAAGGCAGAAGTGTTTTATACTGACGATCCGGGAGTGGGGAATGCAATGCTTGTTGATGTAAATCCGGATTTTACGATAAATCTAAGTAGAACATTTGATGTTGATACGCTTTCTGCAGGTACACACTCTGGGTATCTTAGAGTGATGACATTAAATGGACTATGGAGTGATATTATAAAGTTTGATTTTAATCTTACAGATCCTCCACTATGTATTACACCTGAGGCTGATTTTTCAGTAAATGAAGTCAATATCAATGAGACTGCTTCTTTTATTGATATGAGTACAAATGTTGATACAAATACTATTTACGAATGGGATATGAATATGGACGATGTAGTGGATGCAACAGAACAAAACCCATCTTATGTATTTACCCAGGCAGGTTATTATGATGTCAAATTGACTGTGTCCAATGGTGATAATTGTTTTGAATCTCTTATAAAAACCATTTTTGTAGGTTCTAATCAAGTTGATACAATAAGTTATACAGGAATAACAGAATTTTGTTCACCGGATAGTATTGTTTTAACTGCTCCGATTGGAACAGATTATCTGTGGAATACAGGTGATACATTGCAAAATATTATTGTAAAGAGTTCCGGCACCTACAAAGTCAGCTATAAAGATAATGATAATGTCCAAAGAATAAGTCCTGATCTTATCGTTAAAGTTCATCCGAATATGATGCTTTCTATTAAAAATAGCCCCGCTAATGTTGGGATGAGCAATGGTAGTGCTAATGTGATTTTTAATAATGGAAATAGCTATTTTTATAATTTCAATTGGTCAAATGGAGATACTACACAAATCATCAGTGCTTTATCTGCAGGAACTTATCAGGTAAGTATTACAAATGGATTTTGTTATGATACTCTATACACAGAGATATTGAATATCACGAATAAACCACAATACATAACTGAAGTAGAGTACTTTATTGGGTCAGATGATCCCGGACCAGGATTAGCCACATCGGTTATTGTGACTCAAGATAGCTCTATCAATAGTTTTTTTGAAATAGATACAACTAGCTTAGATATTGGTTATCATCGTTTATCATATCGGGTAAAACAAAATGATAATCTTTGGGGAACGACAAAAATATTGCCTATAAGTATTTCAGACACAATTGAAAAATTAACGATACCACTACCAACAATTATATCTGTGGAATACTTTTTTGACACACCGGCTCCAGGCGAGAACAATGGTACTACAAGAGACGGATTTACGCCAACAGATACTCTAAATGAAGATTTGAGTATTACTGTAGCTTCTTTAAGTTCCGGAGAACACGATATATACTTAAGAGTTCTGGACAATCTTGGTGAATATAGTATTATTAAAAAAGGAACATTTGTTATATGCAATCCACCTGCAAGTCCAACTGTAAATAGTGATGTGAATGCTTGTCAAGGAAATAATGTAAACCTCACAGCAAATTCTTCTCAGAGTGACATTACTTATCATTGGGAAGGACCGCAAAATTATAATGTTGACATCCAAAATCCAGTATTAAGTAATGTAAATAGTAATTTTAGTGGTGAATATCGGGCATATACTGTTTTGGATGCTAACTGTTATAGTGACCCAAGTCCTGTTTTAGTAAATATAAAAGATCTTCCAGGAGATGCAGAAGATATTGTTCACACTTTCTTAAATTGTAATGAAGAAACTATATTCTTTGTGCCATTAATTGATAATGCAACAAATTAGGAATGGACATTCCCAATGAATGTAACAATATTAGCCGGAAATAATACAAATAACATTGCAACTTCTTTTGAAAATTATAATGGTACATTTAATTTAGAAGTGAGAGCAACCAATGTGTGCGGAGAAGGCACATATTCAATTCCTATTGTTATCAATACCTGTAATTGTGCTGTGATATCTAAAACAACAGATGGTGGATTAGGTTCCCTGAGAAATGCTGTTAGTTGTGCCAACGCTCAGGATACTATGGTTTTTGACTCAACATTTTTATCGCAACAATTTATTCAAATTACCGGCAACCCAATTAGCATATCAAAGGACTTGTTAATAAAACTAGACAACAATGATACTCTACAAATAGAGGGTATTAATGGAGCTGTTTTTGATATTACACCTGCGGGATCACTCACATTAAAACGTGCCAAAATCAAAGTAGGTCAAGGTTTGGAAACTAGAGGAATTATTAATGGAGGCAATTTGGATCTCGAAAATGTAATATTCAATGAGCCAAATACTTTAAATACTGTCGGCCCAGTAATACTAAATAAACAAGGATCTGTAATGACAGTAAGGGATAAAGTTAAATTAAAAAAAGAGTAATGAAGATTGAGGTCTTTTCAAAATTATTAAAATAATGATTGGGAATAGTTTTTTAAATAAATATCAGTAGCTAAAGGACGACTTACTTTATTAATTGATTTTAAAAATACATTGTGTCACACGAATGACATTTTAATACATTTTTAAAAATATTATCTTTTGAAATTAAATACTTCCAAGCTATTTTATTAGCTTACGCGATATTTTACATTATGAACATCCTAATATTACTAATACA
>JALVAD010000093.1 GCA_027011385.1 Saprospiraceae bacterium
GTCATAGCCTAGCTATGGCGAGTATTTTTAACGAAAATATTGGAAATTTAAAATAGAATATATGCGTTATTTTAAAGTTTATTTGGTATCATTCATATCACAAAAAGTAGAAGGTAAATAAAAAAATGAAGTGCAACAATTAAAAAAGCTTCTATAAAACAATAATATAGAAGCTTTTTCATAAAGAAGACCCGTGAATAATGCGGGTTAATTTTCCTTAAACTCTCTTGTAACTCTATATGTGTTACTACTATCTACTTGACAATTAAAAGAAGCAAAACTCAATTTTAGTTTGCCATCTATCATTTCTCCTGCCCCGAAAAGGGTTTCAGAATTATAAGAAAAGTTTGATATCTTAAATTCGTTTTCTTTTGCAGCATTAAATTTTCCGGAAAACGTGAACAATTTATTTCCACTATCATCTTTCAATGAGCCCAATAAGTCTGTATCATTTTCTTTTGTTATTATGACTGAAGCAGGATTGGTATTAAGTAAAGCCTGATTCTCTTCACATGTATAAGTCTTTAGATTTCCATTGAATGTCTTAACAAACTTATCGATTGGCTTTGGAGGAACAACTTCATCCTTCTGACAAGCAACAGTGAAAATAGATACAGCAAATAGTAAAAAAAGTAGTTTTTTCATGTTTTTAGTTTTTAGTAAATCAATATTATTACACACACAGAAACGCAATTATTAAATTAAAATTGTATCGCTATCTTTTCTGATCGTTAAAACCTGAATCTACTACCGAGCTTTATTCCGTAAATCAAGTATTTTTGCTCCAATGGATTAGACTTTTTTGTAATACTTTGGATGTTATATTTGATATTTGGTTCAAAATAAAATGTATATTTATCACTATTGTATAGGACTTTCATATTTGAGATAAAGTTTAAGCCGGCACTACTTTTGAATAAGGCTTTATCTTTACTTATATCAACGGGATAATTATCAAGACCAATGATTTGCCCTCTCTTGAAAAAAGCTATATCATAACTGATTCCTGAGCTTACTTCAAAATTCCATTTGTTATTACCAAAAGCATATCCAATAGAAACCGGAATATCTATAAAATGATAGTAATTATATATTACTTTGTCCCATTGGATAAATTGGACTACATCTTTTTGGCTTCTAATTGTTGTTTTCGAACCATCACTTTCAGTTATCTCTTGTACCACTGCATTATTTTTGGAAGAGACTAATTCAGCTGAATCTCTACTGGTAAACCTTTCATCTATTAGGGTATAATTAATGCCGGTACTGATAAAAAAGCCTGATTTATTTTTGAAATTAAGTGCAATATTTGAATTAATTGCTTCCAAATACGCTTCGGTTGACTCTCGTTTCTCTCTATACAATAAATAATTCTTATCTTTTTCCTTCAATAATTTGTCAACTAGGGCAAATCCGATTCCAATATCTATTGACTTTTTCCAAGAAGTTGATTTTTTCTTTACTTTAGTTCTTGTTTTGTTTGGTACTGGCTTAAAATCTATTAATTCTAATTCAAACACTCTGTTAGATAGTAATGAGCTTATACGACGATTCAATCTAAAAATATTAAGATTTAATCTTTTTTCTTTTGATTCATTGGATATTACTTTTGTGTTTTCAACTATCGATTTTGGGGTATAAGTATTACTTTCTAAGACAATGCTTTTCAGTGTACTTTCATTTCTAATTGCATTTTTCTTTGCTATTCTATTATTAACAAAAGCTGATTTCTCAGAATTAACAATAGCTGATTTTACTTCATTTTTTTCAATTCCCGATTCTTTCAAAACAGCATTTTTTGTTTTATTATCGTGTTTTGCTAATACTATTTGTTTTTCATTATCTTTATTTCGAGATATGTTTTTATTATTTGCAATGCTCGTATTTTTGGAATTGGTTTTCTCAGAACTTTTGGTTTGAGTATATAAGGTATAAGTTATCAAAGGCAATAATATCAATGGGATTAAAAACCACCACAGAGGATATTTTTTGTCTTTTTTATCCAATTTTCTTTCGATTCCTCTCCAAAGCTCATTCGTATCGATAGGCACTTCGAGATCAACGAACATATCTCTTATATCTTTTTCAAATTCTCCCATAATTAAATCGCCATTTTTTGGATTTCAAATAATTTTTCTTTAATCTTTGTTTTAGCTCTTGTAAGCAAGGCTCTTGAGCTACTTTCTTTTAATCCTATTTCCTCTGCAATCTCTTTGTGGCTATAGCCATCTATCACGTACATATTAAATACTTGTCTGTATTTATCCGGTAATTGATTTATTATTTTCATTATATCTTCAACATCAAATTTTTGATAGATTTCAGGCATTTCATTCCTGTCATCCATGATAGTTTCGGGCATCACCTCTCTTGATCTGTATGTTTTTCTGATTTTTTGTAATGCGGTATTTACAGTTATTTGTCTCATCCAAGCTTTAAAAGCATATGGTTCAGACCTGAAATTTTGTATATTATTAAATATAGAAATAAAAGCTTCCTGAATGATATCCTTTGCCTCACTTTCATCGCGCATATACCTTTTACTTATGGCAAAAAGATAAGGTGCATAGGTATCCACTAATGCCTTTTGCGATTTTCTATCGTCATTTTTACACCCTATGATTAAATCTTTTACTTCCAATATATCTATGTACGTTTTTTGTTAATTAAGGTCGGCAAATTATACTAATGAAAACAAAAAGAACGAAATAATTATTTTCTATTTGCCGACCTCTAATTATTGTATTAATTCAAAAAAATCGAATAGTCAATTTTCAATAATGATGTATCGATTACCTCTCCTTTTACTCTTCTTCTGGCCATGCCTTCGTAATGCCCAACAAGCATTCCCGGTTTATTGTATTCATGAATTTCCATTTTTGACTTCAAATCATTGATGAAAATATACTCGTCTCCTACTCCTCTAATCTGAAAATCCATTTTCTCTATCTTATATTCTCCTTCACCCTTAAAAGATAAAAACGATTCATTGAAATTATAGCTGTCATTTTCAAATTCCAAATATAAAGGAGAAACTTCGGATTTCACCAAATCCAATAGATAACTTTCATCACCATATCTGATTAAGGCAAAAGGTTCTTGACACAAATAAATATCTCCCGTCTCGAACTCTCCGCCCTCATTCAATTTATTCTTATGAATACCTGTATTTATCTCAGAATCTATATCCGTTGCTACCCATGAGACTGAACTTGTACTATTATAATCACCCACCATTCCTTCAAACTCTCCATTTTCTTGTAATAAATAGTACATCGGATTATTTCCATTTAGGATGGTGATATATCCATTGGATACAGCTTGTGTATTACATGAATAATATTTTCCTCTGAATTTGTAGGTATTCACTTTTTTTTCAATTTGAATTTTATTTGACTCATCTGCACTTAATTCATTTTTATATGCCGTTTCATTTATTATTACTGAAATTTCGCTCTTTTCATCTTCAGGTACGAAACATGGTATTGCTCCATTATCATTTGATACCAACTGTAATTTGTAGTTATTTTTTCCCGGTGTGTAGACATTTGCAAGCACATAAGGTAAAATGCTGCCATTTTTTGATTCTAGTTTGATTTCAGTTTTTTTAATTTTAAATGCTTTTGCAAAATTGTAATATCCTGTTTTTTTCACTTCTGCATAATAGTATTTTTTACCTTCATTCTCCAACAAGCTTGCTTTCCCAATCTCGAGCCATTTCCCTTTTTCCGGACTGAATCTCCAAAGTGGAATGTGGTCATCTAAAGAATTTACACTGTTATCTATACCTAATTTTAACTCAAAAGTATTTTCTTTACTCAATTCAATAATATTTCCATTATCATCTGTGACATTAATCCCTAAGTG
>JALVAD010000094.1 GCA_027011385.1 Saprospiraceae bacterium
TTATTACCCTTTACTTCTAGTACATTTTTATTTCATTCAAACAATTGAATTCTCCATATCATATAATTTAGTAATATGATTTTATAAGTATTTTATAAATTTCTATAAAAAATGATTACTATATTGCGAAAGTAAATCAAAATGAAAAACTATGAATGTGAGAAAAAAAAGGTTAATTTTTATGTTACCTATTTTATTTTTTTTAGGATTTTTGACTAATCTAGATGCTCAGCTTACACAAACTGTGAGAGGAGTAATTGCAGATAATGAGTCACAATACCCTTTGATTGGAGTAAATGTAATCGTTATAGATTCCGATCCATTAATAGGTAGCGTATCCGATGAAAAAGGTAGATATAGATTGAACAATGTCAGTATTGGAAGACATAGCATCAAATTTACTATGATTGGATACAAAGATGTAGTTTTGGATGATATTATTGTTACATCAGGAAAAGAAGTTGTATTGAATATCAAAATGGAAGAAGCTGTTACTCAAATGAATGAGGTTGTGATTGTCGCAAAAAAGAGTGGTGAACCGCTAAATGAAATGGCTGTTATCAGCGCAAGAGAATTTTCGGTATACGAAACGGAAAAGTATGCAGGAAGCAGGGGTGATCCTGCGCGAATGGCAAAATCATATCCGGGAGTTTTAGCATCGGATGATTCAAGGAACGATATCGTAGTGAGAGGTAACACCCCTCTTGGAGTATTATGGAGATTGGAGGGAATAAATATCCCAAACCCCAATCATTTTTCTATTCCGGGAACAGGGGGAGGGCCGGTTACTATATTAAACAACAAGTTTTTATCAAATTCTGATTTTTTTACAGCTGCCTTTCCTGCTGAATACAGTAATGGTATTGCAGGGGTTTTTGACCTAAAAATGCGAAATGGAAACAATGAAAAATATGAAGGTAGTGCTCAATTCGGATTTTTGGGGACAGAACTGATGCTGGAGGGACCTATTTCTAAAAAGACAGGTGCTTCATTTTTGACAATGTTCAAATATTCGACTATTTCGATTTTCAACAAATTGGGAATCAATGTTGGGACAGATTCAAAACCAACTTACCAAGATGGAGCTTTCAGACTAAATTTTCCACTTAAAAAAGGAGGAAATATCGCCATATTTGGTATTGGTGGTAAAAGTTATGTCGAGATACTGAAAAGCATTCAAAAGGACACTTCAACACTGGAATTGTATGGTGATAATGATAGAGACCAATATTTCGGTTCAAGAATGGGGATTGTAGGACTTAGTTATACAAAGCCAATTAACAAAAGAACTTTTATCAAAGCCGTATTTTCAGCATCTCACCAAAGGGTCACAGCTAACCACGACAAAATAGTTCGTCATGTGGAAAACGGAGAATTTAAGGTAACCGATACTATTCCAATATTAGACTATATATTTAGAGATAATAAATATTCAGCTTACTTCTCTTTCAATAGGAAAATAAGTAGAAGATTAAGCTATAAAGCAGGGCTAAACTTCGATCTCTATGACCTAAAATACATTGATAGTGTACGGGTCGTTACCCTAAATGAAGACAATACTCAGGTGACTGGAATAACACAATGGAGAACAAGATGGAAAAGCACGGGAAATCCAATGCTTATACAACCCTATTTCCAAATGAAATACAAGGCGAATGAAAAATTGACCTTAACTGGAGGGATAACTTCAAACATTTTTACCCTCAATAGCAATTCTATTTCACCAATTGAGCCCCGTTTTGGATTATCATACCAAGTCGACAGAAAACAAAAAATAAATATTGGAATCGGTTTGCATTCACAAACATTAGCTCCGTATCTTTATTATTTTGATAAAAATCTTGATTACAATAAAGAACTAACTCCATATAATAAGGATTTGGGATTGTTAAAGAGTTTACACTTTGTCTTAGGCTACGAACGATATCTTGGAAAAAGAATCAGATTTAAAGCTGAAACTTATTACCAATACTTATTTAATTTACCGGTAGAAACTACTCCAAGTTCCTATTCATTATTGAATTCAGGAACAGGGTTTAGTAGATTTTTCCCTGATAAACTCGTAAATAAAGGTACAGGCAGGAACTATGGATTGGATATCTCTATCGAAAAAGGCTTTAGCCATGGATACTTCTTTATGATGTCAGGTTCTCTTTTTGATGCCAAATACAGAGGTAGTGATGACACATTGCGAAATTCCTCATTCAACGGAGTATTTGCAAGTAATTTTTTGGCAGGAAAAGAATTCAAGTTTGGCAAGAGAAAAACCCTTAATTTAGGAATAAAAATCGCTTGGACAGGTGGGCACAGACACGGGATTATAGATGAAGAAGCGTCACGTGCAGCTCAAGAAGTGATTTATTCAGACATTGATTACAATAAATATCAATTTAAAGATTACTTCAGAACTGATCTTAAAATAGCGTATAAAATCAATACAAAGAAATTCACGCATGAAATCGCTTTGGACATTTCCAACCTTTTTGATACAAGAAATGTATTGAGTTATTCTTATGCCCCTGGTAAAAAGAGCCAAATCCAAGAAGAATACCAATTGGGAAGACTCCCAATATTTTATTACAGATTTGATTTCTAATCCTCTTTTAAATAAAAGGAACAATAAAAAAAGAAGACTATCTAAATCACATAGTCTTCTTTTTTTTAATACAATATACTAAAACCACATACTTTTCCGGGTTTTTGACTTTTTCTTTTTACCACTATCTTCATAAAAATAAATCACTGTAGCTCTAGCTACACTAATTTATTTTAACTTCGATATTGAAAAAAATAAATATGTCATAATTCCTGAAAAGCTAGGGCGCATTTCATTTTTTCGCATATAAGGTTCATTTTTCTATATGCACAGACCGCCTCACTTATGAAATTAATCCGTTTTACTTCTAAATACTACATCAATGTGCCGTCAGGCACAAAACATGGGTAAAAAAGGTCTTTTATCCAACTAAAATGCGTGCCGTAGGTACGCAATGTTGCCCACATCAACAAAATTTCTTGTAATAACGCGAAAAAATGAAATGCACCGAAAAGCTAAATGGTTTGAGTATAATAAAATTTTATATTAAATTCATCGTTTATATTCTTGAAATTATAAATATTTCTGTTTTTTAATCTACACTAAGACGATGCAAAATACAATAGTTCTCTTTGGTTTTTTCATAACCGTTATGTTTTCCGGTTGTATCGTAGATAATCACAAACAAGTGATTGTAGAAGACCCTGATGGATATTATACAGAGAAGTATTTTGTACTAGATGACAGTATAAAAGATGGCATTTATCTCAAGTTTTATTCCAATGGAAAACTTAGCGATAGCTGTTTTTATAAAAATGATACTATAGAAGGAATAAAAAATATTTACTCAGACAAAGGATATTTAGAAATTCAAGAAACGTATAAAAATGGTATTCTAGAAGGAGATTATACAGTTTTTTATCCCAATGGCAATATAAAAATAAAGCAGACTTTCCACGACAATCAACTATCTGGTTATTCATATGGATACTATGAAAATGGTGTTTTAAAAGAAAAAGTTCATTTGGAAAAAGGAGTTGAAAACGGTCCTTTTGAAGAATATTATAACTTTGGGAAAACCCATTGGAAAGGGACATATGTCAATGGGGAAAACGAGCAAGATACGCTGTATGAATTTGATTTAACCGGTGAAATCAAAAGAAAATTGTTTTGCAAAAAAGGTGTTTGCTCTACGGTATGGACTAAAGACAGAGGCTTTATTAAAAAGGGGGCAAACATAATTATAAGCGACAAAGATTTGGATATTCCTACTGATTATTAATAAAAAATTGAAAATGAAATTAAAATTTATCTATATTTTACTAATTAA
>JALVAD010000095.1 GCA_027011385.1 Saprospiraceae bacterium
ATAATGAAGAATTAATCAAATCTTTAAGTCCCTGTAAACTGTATTTTATAACAAATTAGGCGTTTCCTGTAATTTTACTTTCCAAAGCCTTGAGATACCAAAATTATTCTTTACTATTACTCTATCTTTCAAATTTAGATCACGTGCTATGATTGTGGGATTAAATAACCCACATAGAGCTCCTTCAAACTTTTGCACAAAAATTATATCTTTGATTTTTTGTACTATTGCTTTGAAACCTTTATATTTTTTATAATTATATAAAGTTTGTGTTGAAATACCTACAAATATGCAAAGCCCTGATAATGTATAAGGTCGCATTTTAGGAACTTTTACTTCTGCTATTCCGTTTCTGCCTTGATTGATGAATTGCTTTTCATATAAAGGGTTATCATCTACCCATTGAAAATATTCCTCAGCTGCTTCTTGCAATAGACGAGGCGTAGCAAATAGTTTATTCCTGCCTTTCTTTTTTCTAAGTAAATAATATTTATTTCCTTTTTCTGCTGGCATTTGATTTGATTTTAAATTGATTAATCTTAGTACTTTTGTGTTTTTTAGATTTTACACGTCTAACGTGTTCTTTAATCACTTTTCCATTTACAATTCTTTCCGGGATAATTATAAAGTCACTCATATAATTAGTTTTATTTATTAAAATTTACGCCATTATCTTTTTTCTTAATATAGCTTCATCTTGCATTTTTTGCATTTGAATAGCAAGGCCTTCTTTATCAACTCTAACATTAAATTTCATTGCTTCAAATGATTCTTTCATACTTCTTATTTCTTCTTTCAATCCGGATATATCACCGTTATTTTTATTTGCTTGTGCAAGTAGTGATTTTTGTATCTGTGGTAATAATTTGTAAGTTCTAACCGCTTGAGGAAGTAAAGCGTTTGGGAAATTTCCCAATTCGCTGTTTGTTGCCCCTGGTACTATTCTTTCAGATCCGTCTGCTCTGACTAAATACCCGTCACGTCCATTGCTTATTTTTCTATTTCCAAGTGTCTTAGAAATTAGCTCAGTACCTCCAAAAAATGTAGGTATATCCGCAAAACTACTTCCGATTGTGTTTTTAATTGTTAATAATGATGATCCAAGAGCCAAAAGCCACGCTGTACCCTCTACTATTCCATCTATACCACCGTGTTTAAATGCAGAAACTGCACCTCTAATAGCATCAGCGGATGCAACGGATTGAGCGGTGATTATTTGCGTTTGCGCTATTGCTTGCTGCTGTTTTGCAAACTTCTTTCTTTCATCAGTAAGTTCTTTTAGTCTTGCTTTTTCAATCCTTAATTGATCTACTTTTCCCTTTTCAGCAAGTTTTTCAGCCTTATCTACTCGCTCCTGCTGTTTGTCAATAAGATTATCTATTCGGTTGATTTGATAATCATAATATTCACCAACAATATTTTTTATTTTCTCCAGCTGTTCAACCGTTTTTTTATATTCTTTGTCTGACAATCCTAATAAATCTTGCATAAATGGATGTTTAACTTTGCCGGATTTTGATTTCTCAGGTATTTTTGCAACTTCTTCTTTTATTCTAGTGATGTATTTATTAATAGCGTTTTTGTCTTTATTTGTAAATTTTATATTTTTTAATCCAATAGATTTTAAAAGAGGAATTTCATCTAATGTCTGTGATTGAATTTCTAATTCTCTTCTTATCTCTGTCATTCGATTACCAAGCTCAATATATTCTGAACTGCCTTTTTTAGCAGCTTTTTGTTTTATTGAAAGTATTTTCAATTGATGAGCGGTTTCAATCAATTCTAACCTTTTATTTTTATCTTCTTCCGTTAATAACTCGCTTAATACTCTCTTTTTTTGAAGTGCTGTTTTCTTTTTTAGTTTTTCGATTTCTTCTGCAATAATCTTTTTAATGTCTGTTGTACTCCCTGCGCCATCAGTTATTCCCTTACCTAATTCTTTGCCTATTTCTTTACCCTGATCTTTAGCGTCTCTTTTATTGTCGTCTGTATCTATCTTAGGGAGTGAAATTCCAATTGCTTTATTGTCGTCATAGCCTTTCTTAAATGCATCTATAACGGATTTATATGATTCCTCAATAGCTTTCTTATCTAATTTTAGTTTTGCAATTTTTAGATCATTATTAGCTCCGAAAAACCCTTTTATTTTTTCATAAGCCAGTTTGCCGTCTACAACCATTTTTCTAAAGGAATTTGCAAAGTTTTTTGATATTGCCCCAATTGCTTCATCAACACCGGCGATAATGGAAGGTAGATCAAGTAACAGGTTGAAAAATGACTTAATAGGATCTACAAATCCTTTGATTAATTTATTATCAGAATTTTTGAAGAAAGAAAAAATATCAGCAAGCCCACCAACAACAAAACCAATACTTTTGCTTATTACAGTAAAAGCCCTAAGTAGATAATCAACTACAACTTTAAACGGCTCGAATGAGGAATCAGATGTTTTGAATAAACCAAATAATTTACTAAAACTTTCTCTCATTGGCTGAATTCCTTTTTTTACAAAAACGGAAATTTGAAAAATAACAGGAGCAAAGTATTTACCTATTCTTTTGATTGAATCTGCAAATTTAAAACCTAATTCTATTAATGGAGGTAGTATCTTTTTTAGTAATGGTAGAAACGCCTGTCCGATATTACGCATAATATTACCACCAACACCTTGTAGCGTTGAGAGTAAACCCCCAAATGATTTAGATTGTTTTATCAATGCACCTTCAAACTTTCCTCCTTCTTTGCTTGCATCTTCAAATCCTTTTCTTAAAACATCAAATGTTATTTTTCCTTCAGATTGTAGTTTTTTGACCTCTGCAACACTTTTACCCATCGATTCACTTAGTATTTGATATAAAGGAATGCCGGCATTAATAAACTGCAAAGCGTCTTGACCTTGCAATTTTCCCAAACCTGCAACCTGGCCATAAACTAAGCCTAATTGTCCCAAATCCGAACTGGTAGCAGCTGAAACATTACCCAGTAACTCAATATCTTTTTTTACTTCTTCAACATTCCGACCAAAACCAAGTAATGTTTTTGCAGTAGATTGTACTTGTTCCGGAGTGAATGGGGTTTTTAATGAGAATTCTTCTAATTCATCAAGTAGTTTTTTTGCCTTAGTTGCCGATCCTGTGAATACCTCAAAACTAATAGCTGTTTGTTCATAAACTTTTGCAGCATTTGTAGCTCCGGATACTAAGCCTTTGATAGCTTGTAAACTTGATTGAACTACATTAGCTGCAATTATACCGGCAAAAGCCCCTTTAGCCATATTGAATGTCTTTTGTAGACCGGTTGCCTCTTTCTTGATTTTTTTAATATCTCCTTTCTGTTCAGTTATTAACTGAAGAATGACATTGTATTTTGCTAATGTTTCACTCATGATTATATTTTTGTAGTTATTTTATCGTTTATCACTAATTCAGGAAAAACATCTACTGAATCCCCGTGAATTTCCTTCAACAGTTTTGCTATCTTTTTGTATTTTCTTGGTGAAAACTTCATTGTTGGCCCCATATTAATAATTGTGTCTTTATAGGTCACAACAACATTGAAATTGTTAGATTCATTAAATAAATATAAACCAAACTTAAGGTCATTATTAGTGATGTTATTTTTTTTGTTTTTTGTTTTAAGTGTTTTTTTTGAAAAAAAACTAAAAAGTTTAAAATAATTTTTCATAATTTTTAAAGACTTTTGATTATTTTAAATTGTTCTACTATTTAGTCAATCACTTCTTTCAATAATTCACCAAAAACGATATTTTTTAAAATTGGTGATTTTTTGACATTTCTTATCATACAGGATATCAGACATTTACTTTCTGTTTTTTAAATTTTTCTGCATCATAAAGGTATATTAC
>JALVAD010000096.1 GCA_027011385.1 Saprospiraceae bacterium
GTTATAGATGACAGAAAAGAATTTTGCAGTAGTTGGAAATCCGATTTCACATAGTTTTAGTCCGGTATCTTTTTCCAAATATTTGGATGGTAAAAATGGATTTTGGTATTCAAGAATACTATTGAATGATATTGATGATTTGGATAGCTTGGTAAAAGGATTTGATTTGAAAGGGGTAAATATTACGGCTCCTTTTAAACAAGATATATTGGAACTGGTTGATGCCAAGGAAGAAGAAGTGAACTTGTTGAATGTAGCCAATACTGTTATTTTTGAAAAAAAAGGTAGCATTGCTTATAATACTGATATTTTTGGCGTGATAAATCCCTTAAAAAAGCGCAAAGTTTCTTTAGATAAAACGGTATTGATATTGGGAGGAGGAGGAGCTGCCAGAGCTGTCGTTTTAGCATTAGAAAAAATGGGTTTTGAAAAAATGTACATTTCCAATAGAACTTTGGATAAAATTCGGCATATTTCATTATATCACGATGTGATAGCTATTGGATTTGATAAGATTGATGATGTGGAATATGATATAATAATAAATACAATTCCTGTATGGATTGATATTTTTAATAGTCTGAAAGTTGATACGAGGGCGATTGTCTTTGATGCAAATTACAAGACCAGACCATTGGAAATTATTGCAAAAAAATACAACTGTGAATATATTGATGGGGTTGAATGGTTGATAGAGCAGGGGAAAAAATCCTACGAGTTGATGACCGGCTTTAAAGATGGGAAAATTGAAATAACAGAAGATGATATAGAGAAAGTCCGGTTTAAATCTAAGAAAATAGCTCTTGTAGGTCCAATGGGTTCGTGGAAGTCATCGGTGGGGAAATATTTAGCAGAAATGCTCAATTATAAATTTTGTGATATAGATAGTTTAATAGAGGAAAAAGCGGGAATGAGCATAACGGAAATATTCAAAACTGAGGGTGAAGATTATTTTAGAAATTTGGAAACAATAGTTTTGAGTGATACAATTAAAGAAGATAATATTGTCGTAGCAACAGGGGGTGGAATCATAGAAAGAGACAAAAATATCGATATTCTAAAAGAAAACTCTTGGAATATACTTTTATACGCATCTCCGGCGGAATGCCTTTCGCGAATAAGTATTGCAAAGAGACCATTGTTGAAGGGAAAAAATGTGTTGAAAGTGCTGACAGATCTATTTGAAGAGAGAAAAAATAAATATTTCAAAGTTTCCGATTTGATTATCAATACGGAAAATTCAAGTTCGTTAAAAATAGCAAAAATTTTGTATGAAGACTATAGTAAAACCTTCACAATATAAAGGGGAGATTAGTGCAAATCCATCAAAAAGTATAATGCAAAGAGTAATAGCTTTGGCCGCTCTTTCGGATACTCAAACCGTGATAAAAAATATGGATAGAAGCAATGATTCAAAGGCTGCTCTTGGAGTTTGTGAGGCGATGGGATGTGCTGTAAATATCGAAGGAGATACTGTTGTGGTAAGTCCTGGAAAAACCCTTAAAAATAATGTTTGGAATGTAGGAGAATCAGGATTAAGTGCGCGGATGTTTGCTCCCATTGCCGGATTGTTTGAGGAAGATATCACTATTTCAGGTAAGGGCTCTTTGCTGAATAGACCAATGAATACCGTAATTGATGCTTTGGCAAAATTGGGCTTGGCTGTAGAACATAATGGTGGATATTTGCCACTAAAAATCAAGGGAGAAATCACCAACCATAATTTTGAACTGGATTTGAGTTCGGGATCACAATTGCTGACAGGCCTACTAATTGCCTTGTCTAAAGCAAAGCAAGATTCTGAGATAACAGTAAAAAATCTTAAATCAAAGCCCTATATCGATCTTACAAAATGTGTATTAGCCAGCTTTGGGGCAAGAATTGAGAACGATGACTACAAACGATTTTTTATTCAGGGAAACAGTAAATTATCCCGTTCTGAATTTACTGTGGAGGGAGATTGGAGTGGAGTTGCATTTCACTTAGTTGGTGCTGCAATTAGTGGGACCGTAAAAATAAATAGGATAAATCCAAAATCTAAACAATCAGATAGAACTATCTTAGATGTTTTGGAGCATGTAGGAGCTGAGGTAATTAAAGAAAAAAACAGTGTTTTTGTCAAGAAAAATAAACTCTGTGCATTTGAATTTGATGCGACGGATGCCCCCGATTTGTTTCCCCCGTTAGCGGTTTTAGCTGCATATTGTTCAGGAAAAAGTAAAATCAAAGGAGTTTCCCGATTAAAGCATAAGGAAAGCAATAGATACGATACAATTAAAACAGAGTTTGAGAAATTAGGTATAAAGGTAGAGCAAGATGGAGATTTTATGATTATCCAAGGGGAAAATCCAACGGGAGGCAAGGCATATTCCCATAATGACCATAGAATAGCGATGGCAATGGCTATATTAGGATTAAAAGCGAAAGGAAATATCGAAATAGAGAATTCGGAGTGCATCAATAAATCATATCCCGGATTTTTTGAAGATTATGTGAAGTTAGGAGGAAATTGCGCGTAGTAATGGCGATTTTCCCCTATTTATTAAGTAATATTTTCCTAAATGACGTTCCGAATTTCGCTGATTTAATTCTGATAATGTATAAACCTTCATTGAGGACTTCGGATCTTACTTTTAGAATCTTATCCTCTGATTTCTTTTTAATAATCAATTGTTTTTTACCTGCCATATCGAATATAGTGATTTCTGCTTGTTTTAGCCTTGTATTGTTAAAATCAATGATAAAATTCCCCTTGGTTGGATTCGGATAAATATTGATATTATTTAGTTCCAAATCAAAAGTTGCTGTCTTATCTTCTAAGCAAATTGTAGTGTCTATACTGCAATTTGTGACTGTATCTGCTACTGTCAATGTATAACATCCAAAGCTACTCAAACTGTCCAAATCATCGGTATTTGCCGTAAAATTATCCGGTCCTGTCCAAGAGAAAACATAATTTCCATTATCGTTTGTACTAATGGCAATGTATCCAAGTGGATCTAATCTTATATCCCTTGTACTATCAATGATAATAGTGATTTCATCCGGTTGTATCAATGTATAGTTTTGGCTGACTGTGCAATTTTTTGCATCAGTGATTGTAACATTGTAATCTCCAATACAAAGATTGTAAATAACAGGAGAAGTTGAGTCATTACTCCATTTGTATTGTAATGGCAATTTGGCATTAAGTACATTTTGCACCTCAATTTTTCCATCACAAGCATTGAAACAACTTATATTGGAAGTTTGTGAAGTTATTTCAAGAGTTGTGCAAGAGTATTCAAGAATAGTTACTGAGTCGGAAACAATACAATCATTGGAATCTGTGATAGTAAATTGATAACTACCGGGAGATAAATCACTTATTGTTTGAGCGTTTTGACCATTGCTCCAAGAATATGAGTATGGTTTTGTGCCACCGGTAACATTCAATGATATAGAACCGTCATTTGCTTCATTATAGGATTCATTTGAAATATCTATATTTACAGTCAATTCATCGGGTTCTGTTATTTGAAAATTATTTTGAATATAGCAATCATTTCCGTCGACGATTGTCACGGAGTAATTGCCGAGACAAAGACTATCAATGCTAGATGAAGTTATATCGTTGTTCCAACTAAAGTTGAAAGGAGGAGTGCTGTTTTTTATGCTATCAATGGAAATAAATCCATCACAAGCTCCATAGCAGGAAACCATCTGTTGAGTATAAATAAGTTCAATTTGAGAACATTCAAATCTTTGAATTATGACAGAATCAATCATTTCACAATTTAAAGAATCTGTCACTGTGATATAATATTTATCAGGAGACAGATTATTTAATAATTGAGTTGTGTCTCCGTTACTCCAAAGAT
>JALVAD010000097.1 GCA_027011385.1 Saprospiraceae bacterium
ATCTTCACATATATCTTTTCAGCTATATTTATATTGCTAATATTGACCATATGAAATATACCCATACAACTAGTTGATAATAATAACTTTTGGCAAGAAATATGCAATTAACTAGGCGAATCAGATGTATTATAAAGAATACTCAGAAAGTTAAGTTTAAAAAGGTCGGTCTACGGGGGTAGTAGCGACCTTTTTTTTTATCAAGACTCTTTTGGTATTATCGTCCAACGTTTTTCCAGAACAATAACTTTTCCGTCAATTTGGATTAAATCTTCATTTATTTTTGATTTTATTTTTAGTTCAGGTAGATAATTTTGTACATAGCTCACGTGGCTATATTGACTGTCCCAAAATGTAGCAACAAGATATCTATTATCAATAGCTTTATTTTTTAAAAACTTGCCAAATAGCATCCCACCTGCATTTTTCATTCCAACATTCCATACAGATTTTTGTACCTCTTCAAAATTATCTTGACAATCCGATTTAACTAGACAATCAGCTACTCGAAGAATTTTTGCGGTTTTCAATGATTTAATAAGTTTATTTTCATTTCCCGATATATCAATAATGGTATCAAAATAACTTATATCTACAGTATTATAGGTTTGCTTTTGATTGCTTTCCTTATATACTTCATCGTGTATTTTCTTCATAAAATAATCAGAAGCGAGCTTATCCTTCCAAATTGAGATAATACATGCTTGATTTGAGTTTTTGGTATTCCACCCCCCCATTTGTCCGACAAATCCGGGAGTAAACTTAATCTTTTCCCACATTTGTTGAGCATTAGAAAACTCTTTTTTCTTCTCTTTATTCACATCGCAAACAATCCATTTTACATACATCTTTCCTAAAACATTTTTATAATCAGCTTAAATTTTGAGTGAAATTAAAATAAT
The DNA here is from genome assembly GCA_027011385.1 of Saprospiraceae bacterium. Classification (GTDB taxonomy): domain Bacteria; phylum Bacteroidota; class Bacteroidia; order Chitinophagales; family Saprospiraceae; genus JADJGA01. The sequence continues at coordinate 903 of JALVAD010000097.1, forward strand.
ATATGCTGAAATCAAAAAATAGTATAGTAAAACATCAAAAACATTTAAAAAATCTACTTTTACGGCTTATGATTTGTGCAAATATCAGTGTGTAATACTATTTTACCTTATATTTGCGATTAATTAATAAAAAAAAGAAATATTTATGTCAGCAGGAGGCTCAAAATTCACAATTTACGCATCGATTTTAGCAAATGTATTAATAGCTGTAATGAAGTTTGTCGCTTCAATCTTTACAGGTAGTTCTGCCATGTTATCAGAGGGTATTCACTCATTGATAGACACAGTAAACGGCTTACTATTGCTACTTGGGATAAATCGAAGTAAAAAAGGCCCTGATAAATTGCATCCGTTTGGACATGGAAAGGAGATATATTTTTGGAGTTTCATAGTTTCAATATTGGTTTTTTCCTTAGGAGGTGGAGTAGCAATCTATGAAGGTATTCACCATATCATTGATCCGGCAGAAATTTCGGATCATACTAATATTCTGTGGAATTACGGAGTTTTGATTGGAGCTATTTTCTTCGAAGGAGCTAGTTTGATTGTAGCACTAAAAGAATTTAGAAAAGTTCATCCAACAGGATATAAATCTGCATTGGTAGAAAGTAAGGATGCTGCTTCTATCGCTGTTATAATCGAAAATGGTGCAGCAGTAGCTGGTTTGATAATTGCCTTAATAGGCGTGACATTGGCTTATTTATTGGATGAGCCAATATATGATGCTTCTGCTTCAATATTGATTGGTTTTTTATTGGTTTATGTTGCTTTCTTCATGGCTTCTGAAACCAAGCATTTGTTGATAGGTGAGTCAGCATCCGAAAAGGACATTGCTATGATTAATGATATCATCTCTAAATACAAGCAGATCGATTATTTTGGAAATATACGTACTATGCATCTGGGACCGGATGAAATCATGGCTGGAATGGAAGTAAATTTCAAGGATAATATCCCAGTTGCAGAATTGGAAAACACAGTAAAAAATATAAAAAGTGAAATAAGAAAGGTAAATCCTAAATTCACCCATATATATGTTGAAAGTGACTCAATACTGAAATCTACTTACAATTAAAATATCTAAGCAGAATAATAAATTCTGATGTTTTATACAGTAAAAATACCTAAAATAGTAAAAATAATAGCACCTTCATTGGTCTATGATATCAAAGCTGATGACAAAGTTGTTTACCTTACTTTCGATGATGGCCCGATTCCTGAATCTACTCCTGCAATATTAGATATTTTGGAGTCTTTCTCCGCAAAAGCAACATTCTTTTGCCTTGGAAAAAATGTCGAACAAAACCTCGATTTATTCAATCAAATAAAACAAAAAAATCACTCGACAGGAAACCACTCTTATAATCATCTCAATGGTTGGACAACCAAGAACAAAGCATATTTTGACGATATAGAAAAGGCAGATAAATTCATAAACTCAACTGTCTTCCGACCTCCTTACGGAAAGATATCGCCCTGTAAAATAAAGCACCTTAAAAGAAAATACAAGATAGTAATGTGGGATGTACTTTCCGGTGATTTTGATCCCGGTATCAGTGTAAAAAAATGTATCAACAATGTTGTAAACAATATCAGACCGGGTTCGATAATAGTTTTTCATGATAACTTAAAAGCAAAATCTACAACAATAAAAGCACTACCCGAAATATTGAAAATACTTTCAGATGCCGATTATAAATTCAAAGGGATACGAGATTAGCCCATATCATCTACATATTTCACTAATCAAAATAATCTTCCGGTCCATTTATAGGATCAGGGCCAAATTCATTATCTCCCGGTTCTCCCTCAGTAGCATAAAGGACTATAAGCCATATCCACCCCAAAATAGGAATAAACGATAGTAAGAGCATCCAACCGCTTTTACCGATATCGTGAAGCCTCCTTACACTAACTGCTATGGATGGGAGAAGCACAAACAAAGAATATAATTGGTTTAAACCAAAACGAAGTCCCAACATCCTATCAATAAAAGCTGCAACCATCGAAATAAGAAAATTGAACAATACAAACATCCAAAATTCTTGTCTGCTTGCCCTTCCTTCAAAATCAACATATTGCCTTAATACTTTTAAATACCATTCCATAATAAAATAATTTAGTTAATGCCTGCTAGAAAACAGGCAGTTTATTAATAAATACAATTTCTTCCTAGTCAGTACGCCATACATAGAATAATTTAATTTATAAATTAAGATATTGACACCGATAAAGTACTACAAGAACCTTCGCCATGTCTAAAAAGCATCCTTACCTAATAAATATATCCACTTATGTATTACGCAACGCTCTATTCCATTAATGAAGCATCGCTTTCATTGTAATAAAAGTAATAATAATCTTTCACAATAGTTTTTACAAAATCAAGATCATCCATTTCGGTATCAATATTTAATTTATCTTTTATCCTATCTCTTAATCTTGCCAATAACATTCCATCATTATTTCTGCGTGCCTTTATGTAAAGTTCTTTTATCCTAGTTATATCTTCATCAGAAAACAAAGTCACATGAGGAAAGCTAGGCACATAATCTTCCGGTATATTTATAAAAACATTATTACTTATATAAGTGGAACTCAATTTCACTACCGTAGTCCCGGCTATAATATCTCCTATTCTTTGCCCTTTACCATTTATCAAATAAGTAATAATAGCTATAATTCCAAAGCTCATTTGTACTTCAATAAGTCTCAGTAACCATCTTAAAAAATATGCTATAAAACCGGCACTTGAGCCATCGGTTTTCACAACTTGAATCTTTAGCATCTTCTTCCCAGGAGTTTGACCGTTCATATAATACTCAAAAAGCAAATCATAAAATAATATCGGAATTGATGCAATAGTAATTATCATTCCAAAACTTTCAACATCAGGATTCACACTATTGAAAACACCGGAAAACATTAAGATAGCCATGGTATATATATAAA
>JALVAD010000098.1 GCA_027011385.1 Saprospiraceae bacterium
TTAAACTCTCAGCCTTTATCGGTAGTTCACTTAAAGAAAGCGGCATTTCCTTTACACTTACGGACTATCTGGAATTGGCTGACTGGACTGGTCGAATAGTCCGGGAAGATAAACGAGGCTATATCAAGTCCACAACACCGGGCATACTGCAAAAATTACAACTGGATGAACAAACCTGGATGGATACTGTTCAGGGATTCTCCAAAGACTTTTTTTCCTTTATTGGACCGGAACAGCAATTAAAATCACTCTGCAAGAAACAGAACAGACATTGGGTTAAAGGCATTAATGCCTGCAGGAAATTATTTAAACTGAAACAACCCTGTCCTGTTCCGCTTTAAACTCAACCCGGACCCGTATTATTTTATTTCCATCACCTGCATAATCATGCAGGCTACCTCCTGTCCGACATTTAGAATATTTCTGTTTACTTACTGCAGTTTATTAACATTCCAAAAATCTGCTTAAAAAAACGAGAATTATTTGGTCTCACAAAGTCATTATTACTTGATACTGGCTGTTTATGTTATGAGTTCTTATTTTATGGATGTCCTTAAACTTACTTAAAAATAACGACAATTATATGGTTTTGTATGGCCATTTTTACTTGATGCTGGTTTTTATCTGCTTAAATTAAGTTCTTATTTTATTAGTACTTTATGGCTGTCTTTTAATATTCGCTTAACCCCTATCCTTACGAATAACGGCCCATGACTCGGAGTTCTGGTGGGGGAGCTAATCCTTTCCAGACAGAGGAATTTCACCTCCAATTTCTTACCGATTTAGCTCGGCGCACTGGGTGTCCTGGATCATTCACAATACTTGTGCCCATATAGGTACGGTAGTTACTAGAAATCTAAGGTACCAAAATTTTCTTTAATATGGTTGCCAACCTTATCCATAGTTTCATATGCCATCGGCAGCGTCATAGTATTTCTAATTCTCTGCTGTATATTACCATCGTTTAATCGACGGTCTTCAGCCAAGCGTTCAAAGCGATTAACTTCCGACGTAACAACTGATAACACGGCCTCGGCAAGCTCAGGTTCATCAGGAAAATCAACTTGTCTAGCTAATTCTGCGATTCTGTTTACAGTTAATGGATGGTTTTTGTCGAGCCCTCCTCTAAATGTTTCTAAGAATGCAAAAGGCCCAAGAGCAAAAACTAAAGAAGATATTATGGGGTTACGGACGTTAGGATGAATACAACTAAGGGCATAACTATCAGCCTCAAACTCCATTTTCTGGTTTTTATTAATGCCCTCCCTAACAGCTGTATCTATCGACATTCGCTCAGAGACAAAACCCTGATCTAAATGCCCACAGACTAAATGTCCAAGTTCATGTAGTACATAGAATATCACCGCAGCACCATATCCATATTCGGACCGCTGCATGGCGTTTGGACCTAACACAGCAGTTATATCCATCAGCTGGTGTCCGGTATCAATACTCTCAGTTAAAGCGACATGACCTGCCAGCGACATTGCCAAGGCTATTGACATGCCTTCCCCATTAACGTCTATAGTTTGCTCTGTAACTTTTTCATTAAGTAATGCAATCAAAATCTGTAGATCGGTATTAAACCGGACTAACTGCAGTAGACCATCAAAAACGATGATACAAGGAGTTTCTTGGTAATACATAGGGAATGCATCACACTGAGGAGCACTAACACCGAATATCACAGTTCGCTCTAGTTCAGAATAGGCAGAACCAACAATTAATTCACGATGAGCGTTTGCGATATTTTGGATACACTTGGATTTTTCACTATTCGAATCTACTACTAATCCGGTATGTTCAAACGTATCGATAATTTGCCGAATATGTTCGGAATTACGCGCATTTGCACGTACACTACTTTCCGCCACCCACTGGCACAATTGGCTATTCGGAATCAACACTATCTAAGGCTTCGCTAAGACAATCAACTATTGTATCCTCATCAATATTTGATAGTTCAATATCGATACTCAGATTCCCTTTTTTTATTATCATTTTCGCCTTAGTTCTATTTCCTTTACTTAATGACGAAGAAATCCAATTTGCAAGACAGCTAGCAATCACTGAAGTTGGAAATGCAACCAAGCCTAAAACAACCGCTAACTCATACCACCCACCCATAGCACCTGGTACATACTTTATTTCACCGACCTGTGAGTGACATGAGCCTGATGAATTCGGAATAACGATATCCTTCTCACGAAAACCTTCCAATGTAGACTCTTCGGACGAAATAATTTTAATATCAATTTGGCTAGTACTTTTCATAAATTAAACTTTTCTAATAACCTACCCGCTGTGGAAAGTAGTACACGCACATAACGCCGTGCTCAGCCGACCCAAAACGGAGCTAAGCATAGTTTTTGAGGTTCGGCTGTAGCATGATGTTAGGGTTTTATCAGCCTTGTGCATTACGATCAACTGGTGGACACACATCATTTTCATCAATTTGTTCTAGTAATAACAGAAACCCATCTAAGGCTTGTTGTACAAATGCTGAATGACCTTCATCTATCCAAGGATCAACCAGTAAAACCAAATAAATCATCGTAAATATTTTCTTCTTTTGTTCGCTCAGGTAACCAGACATATCCCCTTTTACGACCGGCCGACCACCTGCGTTTGCATAAAGTACGTTATTTCTTTGATCTGCGATGTGTTTAACGTAATCTAGAACTGAATCAAAAGTATCACCTATATTTGTTCTTTTGAATTCATCTTCAAATATAATGACTTTTCCAGTATCTGGGTTTGAAATATTGAAGTGGAGCGGTGGCGTTGGTGTTGCAACCATATCCATTTGCTTAAGCTTCAAATGTAAACACATTGCTTTCCTTTTGTTGTGCTCTGTGTGTTGAAGGTGATACGTTTCTATTGGAGTCCCGTTATGCTGGTTTAACTCACCCAAAAAGCGGACAATACTTTTTATGTATGGAAACAATGCTTGCTTATATGTATGCTCCTTAAAGCGTATCTTTTTCGCATTTTGATATCTCTGATTTTTTAGAGTATAGAAAACGCTTGATGCGGCTTCTTCTTCTGCTGTTATTCCCCTAAACACCGCCATAGCTGGATCAATTTCCTTAATATCCCAAGCTTTTTTAAGATGATGTAGTGCGTTGAGTGCACAATGCTTGACCGCACCTTTACAGTCGCTTAAAGCCTCTTCCGCCTTTTTCTCAAACCCAGTAAATTCCATTCATTTCGACCCTAACAAGTTACTAAGTAGTTTTCGTTTAATCATTACATACTTAAAAATTTTACTCAAGAACACCCTTTGAAACTTGCATTTCCTTTCTGGATAACACGCAATTCAGTACAAAAAGAAGTTTATAGATAAAACCATGTACAGACTACCGAATGATATTAACCAATATTTCACTCAAATTCTAATCTCAACTGCTCATTAAAAACTGTGGGGCTCCCCACAAATCCCTCAACAAATGTCAATAACCTGTTGAGGCAAAACAATAAAACAATCCATTCAAGCAATTTCCTTAAACAAAGACGCCGTCAACAACTGCCGAGTATACTCCTTCTCAGGCCGGCTAAATATTTTCTCTGTCTCCCCCACTTCAACAATCCGACCCTCCTTCATAACCATAATGCGATGAGCAACCGCCTGAATCACCTTTAAGTCATGGGTAATAAAGAGATAGGAAATTTTATGTCGCTGCTGCAGTTCCCTTAACAGTGCCAGCACCTGTTTCTGTACTGAAACATCCAGGGCACTGGTAGGTTCATCCAGCAGGATCAGTTTGGGTTCCAGAATAACAACCCGGGCAATGGCTATGCGCTGGCGCTGACCGCCGGAAAATTCATGGGGGTAGCGCCATAAAAT
>JALVAD010000099.1 GCA_027011385.1 Saprospiraceae bacterium
TAAAACTCGCCCGACTTCGTCAGGGCTCAGACAATAATCCGTTTTTAACGAATTTTGACCGATTTTTCCACTAAAAAGAATAATGCCCTTTTACCAACCCCCAAATTTAAGAATTTTTACCTAAATGAAAGCTTTCCCAAAAGATTAATCTCAATTTTAAGCCGTTTATACCCTAATTTTCGTTTTAATTTTCGCCTTAAGATTTATAGTTGAACCAAAAAAGCGGGTTGGCAATTTTTACTTTTTTTGCTGAACCACCAAGAGTACATCACAGTTCGAAAATCCTCAAACCCACCTTGATTTTGGCGAAATTTAGACTTCGAATGCTTGTTCTACTTTTCCGGGTAATTTTGAAACGTTATGGAGCGAGTTTTTTAGACTTTCCAATCCTTAAGCTTCACGCCTTTTACCGAGATTTAGCCGAATTCTACATTTAAAATTCACAAGCCTTATTGCCTTTTAAAATACTGTCAGCAAAATGATGTTTTTTCTGGAGATTAAGCACACGAACTATCATTAAGCCATTTAAATATCCAGTAAAAGTATATCCCAAGCTGACACATAACGGATAATGATATGCAGCGTAGCCTGACGTTAGGCGGCTATGATGTTATATCTAGTGTTATGTAGAGCCATTCTATTTTCTCCTTACTCTCACTTAATTTTTTGAAATTAGCTTTGTAGAATTAACTCCGCATCAATATTTAACTTCCGGTACAATGATTTAGCTAATTCCATTGTTAAACTCCTTTTTCCATTTAAAATTTCGCTAATTCTTGATGGTGTTGTACCTAAAATCTGAGCTAAATCTTTTTGTTTCAATTTTCTTTGATACATCCTAAGTTCTATCATTTCATTTAATGACTCAACTTTAAAAGGATAGTATTTTTCTTCATATTCTTGAATTTCATCAGATAGTTTATCTAATTCTATTTGATTCTTCTCATCCAAATTTCCAGATGAAGTAAATTGCTTTAGGAGTTCTTCCAGTCTTTTAGATTTTTCTTTATATTCTTTATGTTCCATACACTAATTATATTTTATTCGCATCAATTTTGTCATATTCTGTATGAGTTCCTATAAATCGTATATATACTTTCTTAGAGACAAATATTATTATTACTACAATTCTATAATCATTCCCTTTGATATCAAATACATACCTATTGTTTCCAACATAATCTACTGTCCTAAAATCTGATTTAATTTCGTTTAATGACTTCCAATCTGCAAATTTCACTATTTCATACCAATATAGAAGTGGAATTTTAGCAATTGGATGTTTTTTCGAGAAATCTCTAAGCTTTTTAGGTGTAACAACTCGCATATTATTTATTTAAACACAAATATATGGAATTAAGTTCTATTTTATGGAATATTATTTGATTTTTTATAATTTATTAACTGCTTTTTCTTTTTACTAAAAATTTAAACTTTATTACAGGTGTTAATTTAGGTTCTACATAACGGCACTGCGATAGCTGTTCGTGCCGTCCCGATAGGGCGGCATGACAACTATCGCTTGTTGTACACTTTTTTTATTTTATTGTCCATTTAATTAATTCCTTTACATCCACTATTCCCCAACTATGAGGATGCCTTTCTCCGCTCGCTCGATACCCTTTATTTTCTGTTGGTATGTATTCAACTTTACTAAATTCAGATTTTTTCAGTACTTCAGAAAGTCGTTTTAGATAATAAGCATTCATTTGGTCGTAATCTGCCATTCTATTCTCTTTCCACCAAAGTGTGTCAGGTTCAGTATAAAATCTAATTTTGGTATTTTTCAAATGTTTTAAGTTGTTAATATTATCTGTTTTAGAAGTGTAAATTGAATGTTCTTCATATTTTGAAATATCGTAGTTCGGGTTTCCAAATTGTGTTCCTAATGTTTCGACTAACCAAGTACTTTCTTTAACTGATGGTTCTGAAAAATTGCGTTCTATATATTTTTTAGCACTTTTATACAATGCAATCAAATCAACTGGAGAATCCACTACAAAAACTCCTTTTGGCGAAATGTCTAAATTTTGTTTAGTAACAAAATCGCTAATTAATAATGCAACATTACCACCACTTGAAAATCCACCAAAATATGTATTATCAGTTGATAGTTTATTCACGAGAAAAATATTTTGAAGTTGTTTCGTAAGATTTCGTTTTTCATTTTCTTCAAGCCATAATTTTTGATTGTAATTCATAAAAATTATAGCAATATCATTTTTATTTGCAACATCAAGTATCTTGAACTCTCGTTTTATATCCTTGGCTTTTTCTGAATAACCTCCAAAAAGTACTAAAACTCGTTTTGGATTTTCAGTCGGTTTACTCAATTCGTAGGCTTCTTTTTTAATGTCCTGATATTCAGTCTGTATCGAGTTTTCCGTTTTTTTCTTTTCCGTATTTTTGCAAAAGGTGAGAACTATAAATATCAGTATTATTCCTAACAGTTTGTTCATTTTGTCAAATTGTGTACAACTATGTTATATATGTAACAAATATATATTTTAAATAAATATTTTCCAATAATCTGTGGATAAATTCAAATTATTCAAGAGACTTTTGATTTTTCTTATATTTATTTTGGTTTACAGTGTAAAAGTAAAAAAGCTGACCAAGGGCCACTTTATTCTTGCCTTCTCCCCATACAATACCTTAAGATTATAAAATACACGGTGCACAAGGAAACAAGAATTGGTAACCATTCTGCTGTATAAACTATCTATTAAACAATGACTGTATGGATTTGTACTCAAAAACATAATTGATAGCATCTGAAAATAGGTGCGAACAGCTGATAACCTCTATTTTTTTTGATTCTTTTTTCAAGGGTATTGTATCACTAACTATCAATTTATTCAATTTTGAATTTTCTATTCTTTCGTATGCAGGTCCTGATAAAACAGGATGAGTACATATCGCACTTACGCTATTTGCACCTTCTTCCATTATCTTATCAGCGGCCATTGTCATAGTACCGGCAGTATCAACTAAATCATCTATCAATATAACATCTTTACCTTTTACATCGCCTATAACTATTATATTGGCTACTTCATTGGCTTTTTTTCTTTCTTTATCACAAATCACAAAATCTTTATCAAATTTTCTAGCATATGCTCTGGCTCTTTTCACACCACCTACATCAGGGCTGGCAAAAATAGTATTGCTTAAATCCATATTTTTAAGATAAGGAAACATTATTGCTTCACCAATAAGGTGATCAACCGGTATATCGAAGAAACCTTGTATTTGTTGAGCGTGCAAATCCATTGTCATAACTCTATCTGCACCTGCTGCTTGAATTATATTTGCCATTAATTTTGCAGAAATTGGTACTCTTGGCTTATCCTTCCTATCCTGTCTGGCATAACCATAGTATGGTATAACTGCGGTAATATACCCTGCAGAAGCTCTTTTTGCGGCATCTATCATCAACAATAATTCCATAATATTATCACCGGGAGCATAAGTAGATTGGACAAAGAATACGTGTGCACCTCTTACAGATTCATTCAAAACACATTGCATTTCACCATCACTAAATTTGAAAATATCCATATCTCCCAATTTAGCACCGAAGTCAGAAGCAATTTTTTTAGACATTTCTAAAGAAGCATTTCCTGAAAAAATTTTTAAACCTTTCATTATTAGTTTTATTATTAAAGAACAAAAAAATCATTCTACACGCTATCACTAATACAAGGCGCAAATATAATCAAAGCATCATAGCTAAGATGAAAGTATAAGCTTTTTTTAAAAAAAATATTGAACAGACTATTGGTACACTAACATCCTGCACAATAAATAAGTGGATTAATAGACAAAGTTATTTTTTTGAGAT
>JALVAD010000100.1 GCA_027011385.1 Saprospiraceae bacterium
CTATTATATAACTCACTACTATCCTACTGTGAATATCGTGATTTTTTCACTAATAATGTCTGTCTTTTCTTATTCCGTCATCTTGGATTATTATAATGACAAAAAAACTATAATAATAAAATGGTTAATAGCCATTTTTACAATAATCGGTATAACCGGAATCATTCATGGATTTTATTTAAATAAAGCCTTAAATGTTAATACATTCACTCTTATATTTGTTTTCGGCTTTTTTATCGTGGACTTTCTAATTTATAAATGGAGAGCTAAATAAAAAAATCACCCTGCAACTGTATGTAGATTTTCATAATTTCTAAAATCAACCTGTGCTACTTCAGATACCCCAAGTTCTTGCATAAATACACCGTACAACACATCTACTGCCGCCATCGTGGCTTTATTATGAGTGACGACAATAAACTGTGAATTCTTCGAAAACTCTCTGATTATATTATTGAATTTTGAAATATTGGCATCGTCCAAAGGTGCATCTACTTCATCAAATATACAAAATGGTGCGGGTTTGTACAGATAAAGTGAAAAAAGTAGGGCTATCGCTGTCAATGTTTTTTCTCCTCCTGATAATTGACTCAGAGTTTTTGGACGTTTCCCCTTGGGTTTTGCAACTATTTTTATTTTTGAATCCAAAGGTCTGTCCTTCTCCTCCAAAAACAAATCGCAAGTATCTCCTTCCTTAAAAAGTGTTGTAAATACGACTTTAAAATGTTCTCTTATCTCCTCAAAAGCGGCAAGGAATCTGGTAGTTGCAGTTTTCTCTATCTCAGTTATTGTTTTATTTAATGATTTCTCTGCATCCAAAATATCTTGCCTCTGTTTTTTGATATTTTCGTACCTTTCTTTCATCTCATTATAAGCTTCCACCGCCAAAGTATTCACTTCTCCATAATTGTCCAACCTATTCCTAAGTCTCCCAACCTTGTCTTCAAGAATATACTCTTCAATATCAGTTCTATCGTAATTCAAAATATCTTTGAGTTGAATATTGAACTCAATTCTAAGCCTTTCGTTTATGGCTTTTTTCTTAAAATCCAAATCAAGCTTTTTTTCTTTAAGCTGATTGATTAAATATTGTGATTTTGTTAATTGATGTTTTAGCTTGGAAATCTCGGACTCAAGTGAACTTACTTTATTCCTTTTCTCAAAAAATTCTTTTTCTATTTCACTCAGATCTTCTTCATTTGTAGATTTGAGCTCATATAATTTCACAAGAGTTTGCTCTAACTCATCAAGCCTTCTTTCTATATTAATTTGTTCTGAATCCAGATTTTTTGAGAGTTGTTTATTCGAGTCTAATTGTTTTTCTAAAATTGATTTGTCACTTATCTTATAATTCAAATCCTGTTCAATAGTCGAAATCAAATTTTGGTGGCGAATAAGCTCTATTTTTGCATTATTCATTTTGGCTGATGCTTGCGAAAGATTTTCCATCAAAATATCAATATCTCCACCCTTATTATTGTAGTTATCAAGTAATTCCTTTAACTTCTTTTCTATTTGACCAATTTTTACTTTATTCGCTTCTTCAGTCTCCTTTATCTTTGCTATTTTCTCCTTGCCGGATTCAATTTCACTTTTTAGATTTAATAATGTATTACTTTTATTCTCAATCTGGAATTTTATCCTTAAAAGTGAGTCACTTACTTTATCAAAATCTTTCTTGATTTTATTCACCCCCCTCTCATTCACCTCCATTCTAAGCAATTTCAATTGTTCTGTTTTCTTCTCAAAGAATGTTGATATTTCATTAAATTCTTTTTCAAACTTGGAAACAGTTGAATGCAATTTTTCAAGATTCTTTTTTCTGCCGATCTTTTTCCCTTCAAACAAGCCCAATGAACCACCCGAAATCATATGCCCCCCTGATACAAAACTACCGGATTTATCGATAATAACGACATCATCATCGTCACTTCCCGAGTAAACTTCATCCATTTCAACTATCGAAACATAAACGTTTTGCAAAAGTATCTCAACGAGTTTTTTATACTTAATATCATATTCTACAATATCCATCGCAGAAATATAATTATCCGAAACTCCTTTGACCTTTTTCACGTCCTTGACCCTTTCTAAAACGAAAAAATTTGCCTTGCCTTTTTGTGTTTTTCTCAAAAGTCCAATAGCTTCTCTAGCCTGAAAATTATTATCTACAACAAAATGATTCAAATAAGGCTCCAAGTATGTTTCAATTGCAATCTTGTATTCATCATCTGTAGAAATAATATCTGTAAGCAAAGGTATATCCGAATTCCATTTTTTATTGAGAAATTTTATTGATTCCGGAAATCCTTCCAAATTATCCACCATACTCTTTACCAATCTGTATTCGTTTCTTTTGGCATCCAGTTTTCGTCCCAATTCAGACTTTTTCTGTCTCAACAGCTCCAATTCTTCATCCGCCTTTCTTTGTAAGATAGCTCGTTCTTCTTTTTTGTGCTCAAGCGCTTCAATATCATTTAACAATCGAATTTTATGTTCTTCCGTACTTCTATAATCTGTATCCAACACTTCCAATTCTTCTTCTATTAACTTAACTTTCACAATTCTTCGATTGTTATTTGATACAATATTTTCGATATTATTTAGTGAAACTGCTTGACTTTTTAACAATTGAAACTTTTGATCCTCAAGTTTTTTTCTTTTTATATTGGATATATCTGCAAAAGATTTAACCTCTTCGTACTTAGCTTTTATTTCAAGATGAATCTTATTTGTTCCATCAAAAATATTTTGGAAATCCTTCAGCTTATGTTTTTCTTCTTCAATCCTAGTTTTTATTTTTCCAATTGAAGAAATCAATATATTCAGTTTGTTATTAATTTCCGACTCCGCTTTTGCTAAATCAGCAAGTTTATTTTTATTAAAACCATATTTTTGTTTTAAAAGCTGCTTTTCATTTTCATTTTTTCTAAGAGTGTCCAGATGTTCGTTTATCTTTTTTTGAAATTCACTTAAACTTTTCTCACTTTCTACAATTTCTTTCTTGAACTTCTCTAGAATAGCTTCTTTTTTTACAATGTCAACTTCCAAAGTTCGATACTTTGTCAATTCGTTTTTAATATTTTCAGAAACATCCTTGTATGAGTCAACTACTTTGTCATATTTTAATAATTGTAATTTGATATTAAAATCTTTGTACTGATCTCTGATTTTTATATATCTCTCAGCTTTTCTCGCTTGTTTTTCCAAGTCTTTCAGATTGGATTCTATTTCAAAAAGCAAATCTTCTATCCGATCCAGATCGACCTTTGTCAATTTCAATTTAGCCAAAGTCTCTTTCTTCCTTTTTTTGAATTTTGATATACCTGAAGCTTGCTCCACCATCATTCTTCTCGAGCCATTACTATCTGCCAAAATATCTTCAACCATATTCAGGGCAATAATCGCATAAGAATCCGAACCTATACCCGTGTCAATAAACAATGACCTAATATCTTTCAATCTACACGCTACATCATTTATACGATATTCACTTTCACCGCTACGGTACAAAATTCTGGATATAGCTACTGTATTATATTCGGTTGGAAGCAAATTTTTAGTATTGTCAAAAGTGAGAGTTACTTGTGCCATTGAACTTTTCTTGCGCTTGCTAGTTCCATTAAACAGAACATCGGACATAGAATCCAACCTTAATTCAGTAGTTTTTTGCTCACCAAGCACCCATCTAATTGCATCAACTATATTGGATTTACCGGAACCATTAGGACCAACTATTCCTGTCACCTTTTCGTTAAAATTAATTAAAGTTTCTTTGTAAAAACTTTTAAAGCCTTTGATATATATACTTCTCAATCTCATACAAACACAAAGATAATAAA
>JALVAD010000101.1 GCA_027011385.1 Saprospiraceae bacterium
GGTTAATCCGCCTATTCCTGAACCTATTACAATGGTGTCGTATTTCTTTTTCATAAGTAAATATATATTCGCTTTTTTGCTATTAATAACGATAAAACAAAATTGTACCCTCTTTCAATAATTAACTCCTGTGTGTAGATCAAAACTCAATACCCGGATTTCTCTCTTTAAAAGTTTTGATTTTTTGCTCCAATTTTCTCTTGAAATCCTTATGCTTTTCCGTATTTTCATTAAATGGTTTATGCTTTAGGGATTTATTTATTTTCTCAATTTCATCGATAAGTTGTAATGTATATTCATTAAAAAAGGTATTAGAAAATTTCTCCCATATATATTCAATCGCAGACTCTGAGGGATGAACCAAATCCTTTGCGTAAAACCTATAATCCCTCAAATCATCAAGCAATAGCTCGTAAGCCGGAAAATAAAATACATCTTTATTATTAACCAATCTTTCAATAGCCAAAAGCAATGTCGCTTTTGACCTTTGATTTTCTATAATTCCGTCTTTGATATGCCTAACAGGGCTAAGTGTAATTATTGTTTTCAGCTTTGGGCTGAGCTGTTTTAGCTTTTGGAGCATTCCGCTTGTTGAATCTACTATTTCATCAATACTTAATTTATCCCGAGTAAAAAAAGCCGAAGGAAATTTGTGATTATTAGCTACGATCTGATTATTATCTCTCCTTCTATGAATATTGGATGTTCCAAATGTCAAAAATAAATAGTCCACTGATCTAAGAAATTTCAATGATGCTTCAGTGATAATTTTTATCCTACGACTAACTTCTTCCAAATAAACTCCCGACATGTCTCCATGATAATCAAAATGATGCCAAATATCATCATTTTGGACAAAAGATGAGGTCTCTGGAAGATCGTAATCTATTATTCTCTCAATAGTTTTATTGATAGAAATTGGATTGTACAAAATACCAAAAGGATTACTTAGAGTATCAAATTTTCTCTCTGCTAATTTCCCAGCAATATTATCCGAAAAACACGAACCAATCAAAAACAATTTATGCCTGTGATTAATCTTCAAAGGCAAATCGATATTTTTTATTTCGGTTCTAAAATTCATTAAAAATATAGCTAAAAAATTATTCTACCTCAAAATTACCTAATAATACTTTTCCCCTTGTATCTATTGTTTTGACAAAATAAATCCCGGGAATAAAAGACTTTATATTTACGTTAACAGCTTTCTGTTTGGGCTTTATTATCTTATAAACTTCAGTGCCAAAAACAGAATAAATATACAATTCCTCAATATCTTCATTTCCCAAATCTATATTGACAAAATCCCTAGCCGGATTCGGAAAAACACCATATAATTTGTCGTATTCATCTATCTTTGTAGCTATTACTTCCGCATTGGCAAAGCAGTACTGCCCTGACTTTATACCTGTCAGCTTAATTCTACCATTACCGTCTTTTGGTGAAAACCGTTGTTTTTTGAAATTCTCAAATAATTCCCAATCGTGCTTTGAATCTTTTCTAAAAAGCATTACTATTGAGTCTTCAGTATTGTGGGTAAGTGCATAATCGAGGTCAAATTCTTTTTTCCCTCCATAGAAAAAAGATGCAGTTATTTGATTATCCTCAGGAAAATCACCATAGATATTCCAAAAATGAGTTTTGGAGATTTTTATTTGCCCCCATTTATCCTTATCTTTTACAGCATCAGGTGCGCCCCATACATGTTCTGCGTATATCTTTATACTATCTGCATCATCTTTTGTGGATTTGAATGATATTTTAGAAAAACTAGCGACACTAGTTGAATTACTTTTTAATAATACCCAATCATTTAACTGTCCGTTATTCAATTTTTGATTTTCATTAATAGTCCAATATACCGGTCTAAAAGGTAAAGATACCGATACATTGCTAAACTGATCCGAAGCGATTACATTTCTAATAAGCTTTTCATGATTATCATTATAAAAACTTACTTCCAAAGGCACATTACAATGAAAATGTGGCGCATGATAAAGTTTTTGCTCAATATATACAGTTGATTGATAGTCTCCATTATTATGGGTAGTAACGACTGAATCAATCTCAAATGAACTGAAACCCGAAGAATATATCCAGTCATCGAAAAAACACGACAAATCCAAACCGGTATTTGCCTCCAATTGCTTTTCAAATTGATCCGCATCCAAATGACTGAAACGGTATTCTGTTAAAATTGACCTCATACCTTTTTTGAAAAGTGAATCTCCCATATATGTCCGGAGATTGTGAAACACCGCAGCTCCTTTATTATAGGTAGTTGTTCCATATGTGTGATTCATTGGCATCCCTGATAAGGGCCAAAATCCATCATCGTCAAAATGTGCAAAATTTATAACCTTACTCTGATTGGCTTTTACAACTTTCTTAAACCTTTCCTCTCCGAAGAAATGCTCCATAAACAAGTGTGAACCATACTCTGACGTTCCCTCTTTTATCCACATATCAAATGCGGTAGTCAATGTAGTGATATCTCCCCACCAATGATGAGCAAGTTCATGCGACATTGTTCCCATTGCGTTTTCAGGATCACCGTCTTTTCCCAAAAAATCAGGAAAAGCAATATTGGTGGGATGTTCCATTGCACCGTGGGACGTCAATACGTATCCTACCCTACTCCATTCATATGGACCAAACCAATCTTCTAATGCTTCAATCGCAAATGGAACATAAGCCATGGCAGTTTTTATACTATTGGTATCTTGAGGATTGCATACTAATTGTATAGGAATATGTCTTTCTAAGCCTTCAAAGTCCCAATTCACCTCTCTATAATCTGATACTGCCACTCCAACGAGATACGTCGGTATCTGTTTATCCATTCTGTAATGAAATATTTTTTTATGATCATCAAGGGTATCCACACCCAATTTTTTCCCTATACAATAAGCAGTATGACTTGGTTTGGTGATAATATCTAAATCATATGTCGAACGCTCTACAAAATTGTCAAAACATGGAAACCACGCTCTACCGTAATTATGGGGTATTGATGACAAGCCTACACCAAGATTATAAGCATATCCTTTTTCAAAATAAAAACCACCAAAACCGGAAGGATCAATAATCGAAATGCCATGATAGAAAATACTTACTCTTATCGTATCATTTTTGCTCAAAATACTATCAAACTTTATATCCACAAATGGGCTTTTATATGTATATGCAAGATTTGTTGTATCAATTTTCACCGAATCCACAGTCATATTCAGGAGATCAAAGCGTATATAATCAATACTATCCATTTTGCTTGAGAAATCTATATCGCATTGCCCAACTAGAACTTTAGTGGAAAAATTTGTCACATCTAATTTTATCCTATAATTGACAATATCATAGGTATCAGAACGAAATGTCAATTCCTCTGCGTAATGTTGTTCAGCATCTGTGATCTCAGCCATTTTTATTTTTGACTTTATATATTTGCAGCCGTAATTACCCCCATCTGTTTGTCCGAATCCATTGACCAAAAATCCAACCGAGAACATCAATATTATTAAGTATTTTTTATTGTTCATTATTTCAAAATGTTTTTTTTAACTAAATTCAATATTTACATAACGATTTTATAAGCAAATATCTGTGCTAAAAACCCTACAATATATCCAAGATATACCTGATCTTTGGTATGTGACCCAAGATATAATCTAAATGTACCGACCAATCCTGCTAAAAATATCGAAAGCAATAGGACAAAATACGAATTAATCTGATAACTACCAAAAAAAGGCAAATCAAGACTCAGAGTTTTGTAATTCATACTTATTTTCATAATAATAATTGCTGCAACCATACCTCCCATCCCAACTGTATGGAGGCTTATTTTTGTAAAATTATTTATAAAAAAAGATACAAATACAGAGATAACACTACCCAATAAGAAAATAGTAAAAATAATGGGTACTGATGAAGTATTTTTGTAATTGATAAATAGCCATAGATACAAAACGCCCACAATAAGCAATGGTCCAATTCTCTCCATTCTATTTTCCATACTCCAAGTCTTGATTATATCCACTTGCTTTAATATCACAATCACTACCAAAGGCATTACTACGAGACTCATAAGACTGTATATATAGAATGTGACTTTGGCCTTTTCATCGGCAATTTGAAAAATATAAGGATTAAATATCAATGCTAATCCAAGTATATACACCAAAACGAATAATGGATGAAAAATATATGAAACTATATTTGCTATTATTTTCATGTGTTTTTTTATAATTTTCTATTATGGTCACATGCCTGCCTGTCAGCAGACAGGAAACCTCTAATGACTAAAAAAATCATTACTTTGTGTATTTAATGATTAATTTAATCATGTCGGTTTCATGACAATTCGTTATTTTTATTCTCCTTATTATCATCGGATTTTTTGACCGGGCCGGCAAGTTTATAAACCAAAAACCCAATTCCAATAATAAAATGTAGAATCACTATTGCTAAAACGATATAAAGTAGTGTATTGTCTCCTCGCATTTTAAATCAATTTTACTCAAAGATATAATTATTAATTGATATTTTCGTTTTCAATACCAGGAAAACTTTGAAGTTTGTTGATAAAGCATTAAGTTTTGAAAATGCATTTCATTTTTTCGCATTAAAATTTAATTTTCTTGATTCTTGCAAGAAGCGAGGTCGTAGACACTCGCTTATCAAGGGAATCGTAAAAGAAAATGCGGGTTGCGGTTCTCCCGGTTTCGGAACAGAGTGGAGAAACAGAGCTTGCCCCGCTGAACAGCGGGGGAGTTAGAAGGCGGTGAGGCAAAAAACGAAAAATGAAATGCACCTAATTTTGATTTGTCAATAAAATATCATATTTTTGCAATAAATAATAGATAATGTCAGAAAATATTTTGAGTAATAAAGAATTGGAAGAAATTTTGCTTGCAGAGATGGAGGCAACTACTAGCAATAAGTCTGAAATTATTGTATACAATGATGATTATAATACATTCGATTGGGTTATTCAGTGCTTCATGGAAGTCTTTAATCATGCTTACGATCAATCCGAACAGTTATCTATGTTAATTCACTTCAAAGGTAAGGCTTCTGTAAAATCAGGCACATATGAATCCCTAAAACCTTTGAAAGACGCTCTTGTGGAACGTGGTCTTTCAGCAGTCATTGAAACTTTTAAGGACGCCTAATATTTTTCAAACCTATACACTGGCTTCTACAATATTTCAACATAGCTAATCCCATTGCTTTTTTTGGTAATTTGAATTTGCTTGGGAATACGTTCTTTTAGATTTTCAACATGTGAAATTATTCCTATAATTTTACCTTGAGATTGCAAGGTTTCTAATGTAGAAATTACAGTTTCTAGGGTGTTGTTGTCTAGTGTCCCAAAGCCCTCATCAATAAAAAGTGAGTCAATCCTAACATTTTTGCTTGCTAAATCTGACAGCCCTAAAGCGAGGGCTAAACTAATAATGAATTTTTCGCCTCCACTTGATGTATCAACTAATCTAGCTTGGTCAGTTTGGTAGTGGTCTATTAGCATAAAATTAAGTTCCTCTTTTGGCTTGTAGGTATCTTCCATTTTTAAAGAGTAACGTTTATTTAATTGATATAAATGCACATTGGCAAGATCTAATAATTGCTTAAGCGTTAAGCGTTGGACATAGGTGTTAAAAGCGTCTTTTGAATTGCCAATTAATTTAAACAAATCGTTCCAAATATTGCATTTTTTTTCTTGTATTGTTATTTCATTAAAAATCTCTTTGTTACGATCTTTAATAGTTTGGTCTTTGCGGAATTTTTCTTTAATCTCGCCTTTCAACTGGAGAAGTGATTTATTTTCTTTTTCTATCTCTTTTAGTTTTTGCTCACTTTCTTCTTGGCTAATCTCAAAGACTTTTTCTTTTAAAAGCTGTTCTTTTTTTTGTTGTAATTGCTTATTGAGTGTTTCAACTTTAAGCTTTTGGTCATTTATTTGTCTTTCAATTTGAGTGTATTTTTGTTTTTGTTCTTGTGTTAATAAAGCATTTTCAACATCCTCTTTACTATTGAATACACTGTTTTTTAGTTGCCGATTTATTATGTTGTTAAGTTTGATCAATTCTTGTTTTAAGTTTTCTAATTCTTCTTGAAGTTTTTTTAATAATGTTTGTTTTTCACTTTTTTCATCTTTTAATTTTTGGATTTGATTGGTGAGGTCTTTAATCTTATTGCTTAGTTGAGTTTTATGATTTTGTAAGCTTTCTCTTTTTTGTTGAACCGTTACCGTAAATGGTAATAATTTTTCTCTTTTATTCTTTAATACATTAATTGATAAATTTAGTTGTGTTAATTTTTTGGATGCAGATTGAATTTGACCTTCTTTTTCTTCCAATTGTTCTAAAGTGTTATCAATTTTTAATTGAATTTTTGACACATCATTTTTTAAAGCAATAAGGTCTTTAGTTTTGGCTTGGAAATTGGAAATACTTGTCTTAATTGATTCAATAAACTGTTCGGTATTTTCGGGTTGTGGTAATTGATAGTTATAAGCAGATAATTCTTTTGCAATTTCTTTCCCGGCAGTAGAACATTCATTATTTAATCTTTCTTTTAATAGATCAAGGTTTTCTACTTCGTTTTTAAGATGTTGCAATTTTTCTTTTAGTTTAGTAGCGTCAATTTTTAGCGTATTAACCTTTTCTTTTTGTGTACTAATGCTTTTATTGAGGATTTCTTTCTCATTTGATAATTCTTGTGCTTTTAACAATTGTTTACTTATATCTTTAACTTGATTTTCCAATGAATTGAGCTTAATATCTATTTTCTGAGTATTAGTTAAGTATAAGTTTAAGTTAAGCTGTTGTTTATCATGTTCTATATTTTTTATTTGCTGTTCAAGATTTTTTAATTCTTTGTTATTGGATTGAGTTTTGGTCTCTAAAACAGTAATATGCTGGTTGACTTCATTTTTATTTCTCTCTAACGCTTCTAATTCATTTCTAAGATTCAAAAGGTTTTGTTCAGCCTCTGAAATATTAATATTTTCAAGATGTTGAGCAAAAGGATGCTCTTTTGAACCACACAAAGGACATTCTTTTCCATCAATCAGATGTTTGCGATCTTCTTCATAGTTTTTAATGCTTCTTTTAAGTTTTAAATTCTCCTCAGAGCTTTGAATTAATTGATGTTGTTTGTCAATTTGTTTTTTTAAATCTTCTAATCGTTTATGATAGCCTTTAATTTTATTTTCAAAGGTTAATTGTTCATCCATAATGGATTTAACATCCTCATTTATTTTAATATATTGTTTAGATAGATTTTTTAAGATTTTAAATTTTTCTAATTTTTGGATTAACCGGTCTTTATCCCGGTTGAGTTCTCCAAATTTTAATTGGCTAAGTTGCTTACTTATTCCCGTAAATAGATTATCTAGTTTTTCAAGTTCTACAATTTCTTTATTGCTGCGGTTTTCAGAGTCCTTAAGAAGTTCTAAGGTGGTAGTAATTTTATTATTTTTTGATGTGATTTCCACTAGCTTTTCCTTGAGTTGATATTTTTTGTTTTTTAGGGTTGTTAAAACAGAATTCCATTGTGTTATTTTGGTGTCAACCTCACTTAAATAATGATTTTGTCTAACAAATTCTTCTGTTTTTTTAAATTTTTCACTAAAAAAATCTTTTTTAAGTTTAAACTCATTTAGGTTTTTATCAAATTGAAGTTTAGCTTCTTTTTGTTCAGATAAATTACTTTCAACTTGTTTGATTTCTATTTGTTCTTTATCAATTTGTGTATCAAGTTTTGAAATTTTATCAAATATTGGAAGCCATTCATTAAATGTTTTCTCAGCTTCTTTTACCTGAATTTCAAGGATTTTTTCATCTTCTGTAAAAGTTTTAATCTTTGGTTCAAGTTCCTTTAATTGATTTTTAAATATTTCAATTAATTTCTCATTTTCAGATTGCGTTTTTTCGTTTCGATTAATACTATCTACAATATCTTTAAATGGCTCAGCTAAATTATTATTTTTTAATTTAAAAATATACTGTTGTTGCTCTTGTTCAAGTTCTTGATTTTTTGTAGCTTTTAATTCAAGTTTCTCTTGTTCTGAAATTGTTTTTTGAAAATCGGAATACCAATTTACAATTTGTTGGATATATTTTTTTTGTTGATCAAGTGAGATTAATTCCTTATCAAGTTCTTTTTCTTTTTTAGTTAATTCGATTTTTTCTTCGTCTGAAATAATGTCCTCAGAATTAATTTTAGATTTTAACTCACTAAGTTTTTTTTCTTCTTTACTTTTTCTAATAAGAATTTGTTCTCCTATTTTCTTATAGATTTCTTCACCTGTAATTTGCTCAAGCAATTTACCTTTTTCAGAACCTTTTGCTGATAAAAAGGAGGCAAATTCTCCTTGCGCTAACATTACAGAACGTAAAAATTGATTATAATTCAATTGTGTAACTTTTTCTACTGCCTCAATCAATTCTCTTTTTTTTGTTGCGAGAATTTCATTTTCTGTTAAATTTTTTAAGCTAACTTCTTCAATGGGATTTTTTAATTTAGAACCTGATTTATTTTCAAGCCTAATTCCCCAATAGGCTTCATATATTTTTCCGTTATTACAAAATGTAATTCTTGAAAAAGCATTTTTAGCTCTATAACTTACCGCATTAATTAATGAGCCTTTGTTGTTATTGAATCTTGGGATATTATGATATAAAGCAATGGTAATAGCATCTAAAATAGTTGTTTTACCGGCTCCCGTTGAACCAGTAATAGCAAACAAACCAACATCTTTAAAAGTTTCATTTTCAAAATCAATAACAATAGGGGTTGCAGATTTTAAAGAGTTTATATTTTGAAGTTCAATTTTTAATATTTTCATAGTTATTATTGCCCTTTAACAGTTTGAAGTATTTCATTAAAAGCATCCCACAATTGAGGATGTTCCTTTAAATTTATGTTTTGTTCTTTGCATTTGAGTTTAAAAACTTCAGTTGGTTCTAATTCTTTAATTGATTTGGTATTTTTTAATAATTCCTCTATTCCCAATACTTTTCGCTTATCGCTATTTAAGGTTATTTTTAAAATCTCAAATTGATGTTGTTCTGCTTGCTGTTTAAGTTCATCAGTATTAAGCGTTTCCTTTTCATCTAAAACAATTTCTACCCAAGGTGTTAGTTGATATGAATTAGAAATCACATCTCCAAATTGATTTAAACAATCATCTACTTTTCCCTTTAAACTGTAAATCTCTCTAAAACGTGGTACTTCCACATCTTCTATTTTTGTTATTTCATTTTGATTGGTGTTAATAACAATAACTTTTTTATCGTAATTAATCTCGCTAAAACTTAAAATATATGAGGAACCAGAATATCGAATTCTATCAATTCCCCCAACAATTTGAGGTCGGTGTAAGTGTCCAAGTGCAATGTAGTTAAATAAGGAAGGGAAGTCATTAGCTCCAATATGCCCTAATGTACCAACATAAATATTTTGTTCGCTATCTGATATATTACCCCCCATAGCAAATAAATGTCCCATTGCAATTACTGGTACATTTTTTTTATTAATTGATTTGCAATGTTCCGCTACCAGATTATAATGATTGATTAATGCTTTTTTGTATTTTTCTGTTAATTCATCAAAACTCTCTCCTGCAACAGCTTTTCTAATATCTTGGTCTCTTAAATAAGGAACAGCAGCGATAATTACTTGTTCGTTAATGGTATTAATTTCAAAAACTTCATCAGCTATGTTTTCTGTAGCTTTACCAACGACTTTAATATTTAGTGCGTTTAATATTTCTTTAGGGGCATTTAACATATCCGGGGAATCGTGGTTGCCACCTATTATAATAATGTTTTTACAATTGGTATTTAATAATTTTACCAAAAAATTGTAATACATCTTTTTGCTTTGGTTAGATGGTGATCCTGTATCAAATACATCCCCGGAGATTAATAATGTATCAATCTGTTCTGCTACAATATAGTTCTCAAGCCAATTTAAAAAGAGTTGTTGTTCCTCAATTTGTGACTGTTCGTAAAGCCTGTGTCCTAAATGCCAATCAGCTGTGTGAAGAATTTTCATATGTTATTTTTTGCTTGTGTAGAACTATATACTCAAACCAAATAGCTTTTCTGGTTTTTGGCTTTTCCTTTTTCTCACTATCTTCGTTAAAATCAATAGCAATAGCATTGGCTATTCCTATTGATTTTTCCTCGATATTAAAAAAAATAAATTTGTCAATATTCCCAAAAAACTAAATGGTTTGAGTATATTATACATAACAAATATATTTTTTTATTCTACACTATCCAAAAAATCTAAGGATAAATTCAAATTATAAAAAGTACTGTTGATTTTTCTAATGCTTAAATTGGTCTACCCTGTAGGTTTAAAAAAAATCTTAAGCTGTTTATTCAACTCAACTTCCCATTTCCAAGTATGAATAGTGCTATTAAACATAAAAACATTGACACCCCCTTTTAAATATAACCATTGAATAAACTACTATAAATATACAATGTTTATAATAACCCGAATTATTCACCTCTTTAATTTATATATATGAATATATTCTTGAAAACATATGTGTTATGTTCAAAATGACAAATAAATTAATACCCCAAATTTGGGGTAACGTTTGCTTTTATCTTTATGCATCTGTTGCGTTACGAAACACTTGAAATATAATAATATATCTGCGTATTTCTGTGTCTTACATCTACATAAAGCTAAAAGCATGAATAATCCGGGATAAGGTTTTTCTATGGTAAAAACCTAAAGTAAGCACTCAGGCACTTCCATTTTAGGACAAAACAGCAAGCACCTGAGAACTTTCAAATCAAGGACTAACTCAGATTAAACAATTATGGCTAAATCAAGCTTTTAAATACAAACGCTAGCATTATAGCTAAAATTCCAACAAATAGTATTGGGATTGCCGCGAAAAAGACTACGCTTATAATACCAACTATTGGATTAATCAAAATTATAAAACTGAAAATTATCGTTAAAATAGCCCAAAACAATGTCCATCCCCAATTCCTAATACCAATTTTCTTCAATTCCAATGCTAAACCTACACTTGTCATCCCTCTAAACATTAACCATAAACCGGTATATATTATCACCATTGTCATAGCAAGTCCCGGTTGGGTAATTAGCGCTCCTCCAATAAATAATTCGAATATACCCATCAATAAATACCAACCCCAACCTTCCATTATTTTGCTATTGGATATTGAAAATACTATATGAATAAAACCTGAAATTAGTATCAATGATGCAAAAAACACACTAATACCAAAAAATGCAGGAACCGGCATAAATAATAAATAAGTTGAAAATAATACCATTATTATTCCCATTACCAACGGCCACCACCATTGATTAATTCTTGTATTAACACCAAATGCTTTCATAACTATTATTTTTATTGTTACTGTAATAAATATTAACATTAATAACATATCAAAAATCATTCTCTACAACCTTTGGAGTCATTATGGCATTTATTTTCAACAAGATATGTCACTTTGACCGTATTTTACAAAACAAGCTGCCAATTTTTTTTACATTTCATTTTTTCGCATATAAGTTAACCTTTCTAGTTGCACAGGTCGCCCCACTTATGAAATTAATCCGTTTTACTTCTATATACTATATCAATGTGCCGTTAGTCACAAAACATGGGTAAAAAAGGCTATTAATCAACTAAAAGGCATGCTGTAGGTACGTAATATTGCCCACATCAACAAAATTTCATGTAATAAAGCAAAAAAATGAAATAAACCTTTTTTTTCTCCCGCATGAAATATTGGTAAAAACCATTATCTTTGACCATCATTACGGTACATTAGTTTTATATAAATAATATATACCATGACTGTATTTGCTCTAAACGCACATAAAGCATTTTTTCCTCCACCTAATATGGCGGATGAATCAGGATTATTGGCTATTGGAGGAAAATTGGAAGCTCATTGGCTATTAGAGGCATATTCCTCGGGCATTTTCCCTTGGTTCAACGAAGAAGATCCTATCATGTGGTGGTCACCCGATCCCCGTTCTGTAATAGTGCCGGGGAATCTAAAGATCAGAAAATCCATGAGAACATATTTTAATTCAGGTAAATTTGAATTGAAAATAGATTTTGACTTTAAAGGGGTGATAAACAACTGCCAAAAAATCTCAAGAAAAGGTCAAAATGGGACTTGGATTACCTCTGATATGAAAAAAGCTTATAATAATCTTCACAAACTCGGCTATGCTCACTCATTTGAAACATGGAAGGATGATCAATTAGTCGGAGGTCTATATGGTGTCTCTTTGGGAAAAATATTTTTTGGCGAATCGATGTTCTCCCTAGTTTCCAATGCCTCTAAATTTTCACTCTTAAACCTAAGCATGATTCTAAAAGAAAATGGATTCAAATTACTGGATTGTCAAATACCAAATTCACACCTCGATAATATGGGATGCAAGGAAATGTCCAGAGATGATTATTTGGAAATATTGTCCCAAAATAAATCGGAAAAAACAATCATTGGAAATTGGGGTAAGGGCTTGATAAAAACAAAATTCAATATTTAACCACTATTTAACATTATTTCAATAAGAATAAATACTAAATTAGCGTTTCATTCAAAAATAAATCACATGAAAAATATATTATTG
>JALVAD010000102.1 GCA_027011385.1 Saprospiraceae bacterium
AAACAAAACAGTATATACTTTATCAGGGAGTAAATCAAAATAATTATTTGAAAAATGCCCATAGCAGGATGAACTTAAATAAAGATTTTTGACCAAAGTATTTGATTTGATTGTCATATTAAATCCATTATCGACTTTTGTTATATTATAATCAATTTTAGGCATTTTTAGTTTCAATTCCTTTGGCTTTGCAAAATAAATCAACTTATCTGCAATCTTTTCCCCTCCGGACTTAAGCACAGAATACATAAATACTTCTGCCGGGGATGCATTTTTTAGGATTGATTTAATATCATAAGACACAATATTTTTGCTTTCACTGGCAAGTAAATTTACATCAATCGAATCAATTGCTATCACCTCCCCCTCAAAGTCCATAATCCTATTTATCAATGTTCCCGAGATATTGCTCAAGCTATCCGAAACGGTGTAAATATCGATACTATCTCCTTTGATATCCTCGCTAATGATTACCGTTTTGTATAATTTCTTCACTTGATACTGCAATGCTTTCCACCTACCATAATAGTCGATACTTGACCAACTGATCACAGGCCAGCTATCATTTAACTGCCAATAAAGAGTACCCATACAGTACGGTTTAGCACGTCTGTGAGCTTCAATAGCAATATCCATCCCGTAAGCTTGCACCAACTGACTCATATAAACATAATCATCAAACTTTTCCGGAACAGGAAAATCTCTCGATATATATTCTCTTATCAATTGCATACCACTTGGATGCTTTTGGTGATTGAGCAAGGCAGGGGAATTGAGATTTAAGTCTTTCTCATCAACAAAACTTCTAATAGTCTTCATGTCCGGAAAAGCTTGAAAGCCATATTCACTCATAAACCTACCTACCTTTTTCTTATAAATCTCAAAAGGCTCACCACCCCACCAAACACCCCAATAGTGCATATCTCCGGATAATAAGGCTTCCTTATGCCCCCACCCTATTTTTGGCGAAGTCGAAATATAGCCGATTGAAGGTGATAATTTATTTACCAAAGACGGTAATAAATCATGAAACAGCATTTTGTAATTATGCCATATCTCTATAGAATCATGTTCTGTATATTTCAATGATTTTTGATATCCCCAATTATGCCATGCTTCATCGATTTCATTATTTCCACACCAAAGAGCTATTGAAGGATGATTTCTAAGTCGCACTATCTGTTGCTCCGCTTCTTGCTTAACATTTTCCACAAATTCTTTATTCCCGGGATAAAAATTGCAAGCAAACATAAAATCTTGCCAAACCATAATTCCAGTTTCATCACACAAATCATAGAATTTATTTTTCTCATAAACACCTCCTCCCCAAACCCTAAGCATATTCATATTGCTATTGACAGCATCTTTTATAATTCTTCTATATCTATCTTCTATTACGAATGAGGGGAAATTATCTTGCGGTATATAGTTGGCTCCCTTAGCGAAAACAGGAATACCGTTCACTTCAAAATAAAACCCTGCTCCCCATTTATCGGGTTTTTGCACTAAACGAATGGTCCTTAGTCCGATTTTAATCTCTTTGGAAATATCTATTTGCTTCGAGCTAATATCTACAATGAATTCATACATTTCAGGCTTCCCCAAGCCATTAGGCCACCAAAGTTTTGGATTTTTTATTTCAAAATCAAAATTTACAATATTTCTATTTTTCTCCAAAGCAATATCTTCCAAAATCACTGTTTCCTTAGTAGTATTATTATAAATCTCAATTGAGATACTATCCTCATTAATATTTTCAATATCTAACACAGCAGTTAATTTTGCTAAATCAGAATCGAGAGAATTTTGTTTTATATAAATATCTTTCAATAAAAATCCATCATTTGCTTCAAGGTAAACATCTTTCCAGATACCTGCTCCTATAAGTTTCGGTCCCCAATCCCAACCGTACTGATAGGGCGCTTTACGTGTAAAAGCCCTGGAATCAGGAAACTTGTAGCTTTGTGCTTCTGCATTAATAGAATCTTTGACTAAAGGTGGAAAAAACAATACTTTCAATTTATTGTGTGATTTTAATATTGACTTAACACGCACACTCCACTTTCGGAACATATTATTTGCACTGATAATCTCACGTCCATTCAGAAAAACTTTAGCATAAGTATCAAGCCCATCAAATGAAAGCGAAATATCATCGTGATTAAGGAAAGCAGCATCTATATCAAAATTTAAAGAATACTCCCAATTTCGATTGCTTACCCATTGTACCTTTTTTTCATTATCTCCAAAATATGGACTTGGAGTAATTCCATTTATAAATAAATCAATAAAAATATTCCCGGGAACATATGCTCTATAAGCCGAATCTTGATACTCAAATTGCCACCCAGCGTTAAGACTCTTCATGTCAAACCCTTGTGAGTTTACAGCTTTTCCTGTAATGATAAAAATCAATATTACTATAAAAAAGTCTCTTTTCATATGGTAAAAGTATAAAAAATAATCAAAACTTTATGAGCTAAAAATCATATAATTCACTTGTTTGCTTTGCAATTACTTTGCGGCGTCCAAAACATCCAATCTTTGAATTTTCAGCGATATATATAAAATCATTGCAAGCCTATCCTCAAAATGCATATCAAGTTCTCCTTTGTTTATACATTTATACCAATTGTGGTTAAGTTCTAGCGTTAAATAAATTGAATTTTAGATTTTTTATTGGCTATTGTTGTTCTTTTTTTAAGTTTTGAATCAACTAGATCATACAATTTTTTATGTACAATAAAGTATTGTCTTCTGTTTTCAGATTCTTGTTTTAATGGCTTTATGCGACCGTTTAAATAATCATCAACGACATCTACCATTGATTTCACCATTATAGGCTCGAAGCTGTTTCGTAAACTTTTGATACAAGTATAGCCTTTCAATGGAATTTTTACTTTTCTCAATATATATCCTGTATCAATTCCCGTGTCCATAAAATGTAAAGTTATACCAAGTTCTTCCGTTTTATTCTCTAAGATACACCATTCCGGTAAATCCATTCCTTTGTATCTTGGAAGAATTCCCATATGACAATTAATAACACCATCTCCAGCAACATCCAAAATATTTTTTCTTATAATACCTCCTCCTGTAAATACAACTAATTTATCATCATACATTTTTAATGTATCTTCCACAATTTGATCGTTTAAAGTATTACAATATAGTATTTTTGTACCATTTTTTTTAAATTCACGGACGTTTCTTATTTTTAATTTATTATTACTTCGGAATAAAGGGAGACTATCAGTTCCTTTCGGATAAGCTGCTTCTTTTAAGAATAATTTTTTCCATATTTTAATTAATAATCTCTTCCCATCTCTGGAAAACTCCGTCCTAAACCTTTTAAATGTAAATTTTCTAACAATAATGTGATCAATGGAATACCCCCTATTCAATAGTAATTCACAAACGCTTACAGTGTATAAACTGCTGGGATTGGGGCAAAAGACAATAATACTTTTTTTATTCATTTTCTAAAGTTCGTATAATTTCATGAATTTGGTTTACCTTTATTACTCTTAATGCTTTTGTAGACAAAGAACTACTCGATGTAGGGACAATCCATTTAATATCCGTGATTTTCAAGGCTGTATTAAGAAACAATAAATCATTTTCGAGCAAATAATACTCGACAAACAAGGCAATTATTTGATTGAATAATTTTATGCTATCTTCTCTTGTACGAGCGTATTTTTTTTCATTATTTTTTAGATTAACATAATTTATCTCGCAATATCTCAAGATTTTTTCTAACCAATCATAAACAATACTATTTGCTACTTCAAAATGTACTAAAATCCTTAAATCTATAATATCTTTAAAAGTAAGATTTTTAAATTTAGGGTATTCACCTAAATCATTCAAAATTAATTCAGCAGATATATTGTTAATAATTTGCGCGTCTTCAACTTCTAATCCTTGTATATACTTGTTATTTAAAAAGGGGTATTCATCTGAAATAGCAAAAGATTTCTTATTTTCCAATATGTTTTGCAATTTCATTGTAGCGAACATTTAAGTGATTTTCCATCTAATCTTTTCACTGCTTCAAAAAACATATAAAATTCGTGATTGGATTGTAAGCCATCAGCAAAACCAACAACACCAAACTTAAAATACCTTTTAGGAAGTCCATCATGATCAAATGTTTTTATAATATTCCACTCCTTCAAATCAGATGAATGATATAAATAAATTTTATCATCCAATACACCATCACCAATTTCTTGTGCAGAAGCTGCCAAATAAGAATTTTTACCCAATTCTTTTATATACCAAATTGGTCCCATAAATTTTTGACCTCTTTCAATGGTTTCAGTCTCTCTATCAAAAATGATATGATAGGAAGGCTCTAATTGGCTATCCATTAACCAATGAACTTTAGACTCAGTGAAAATTAAATTACAAGTTCTGTATTGTTGTTGACCATTTCCTATTTTTTTTACATTTTTAAAGTCCCTATCTGCCACTAATAACCAATTCTCTCCAGCAAAATCACCGGTACAGACCCAAACTTTATCAGTAAAATCATCATAATAGCATCCGTGAATATGTTTTATACTGTTTTTTGGAAAGGTGTATATTTCCTGCCATGACTTCCCACCATCTATGCTTCTGTAAAGAGGAACTTCGTTTCTATCTTTGTTACTACCATATTCTCCAAAATAGATGTATCCTTCGGGGGTGGTATTAATAGACTGATGCAAAACATTTCGGCAGTTTTTTAATTGAAGTGTTTTCGTTAGTTTATTTTCTGAACTATTATAAAAATAAACATTACCAAATCTTATAACGATTAAATTATTATTGTGGAGAAAAACATTACATTTATCAAGTCGCAAAGCTCTTCTACTAAATCTAAATAAACCAAATAGACGATAAATAAAATTTGATTCAGGTAGTTTTATTTTTCTGGTAGTCTCTCTAGTTTCCCAAAATATTGTACGATATTTAGATGATATAACAACATCGCCTTCAGCGAAGTGTATTATCTCTTTATCAATTTTTGAAATAATTTTAATTTTCATAGTAATTATATAATGTCTCCTCAATAACAACTTACTTACATACGTAACAAATATATATTTTTATTCAATATTTTCCAATAAATCTGAGGTTAAATTAAAATTACCTAGAGTACCTTTGACTTTCATTAGGTTTCTTGTGATTACTATTTAGTGCAAATTACCCTTCACTATTCATAAAACACTGAAATATTATCAAGGTTTTTCCTGCTTATATCAGGTACATATAATGGCTCTTTCGGGTAACCTACCGGTAGAAGCAGAAAAGGCTTTTCATTGACAGGTCTATCCAGTATTTTTGACAGAAAAGCCATCGGACTGGGAGTATAAGTCAGAGTGGACAGCCCTGCATTGTGGATGGCGGCTATCAATATACCACATGCAAGACCTACAGATTCATTGACATAATAATTGTTTATCCTATTGCTATTTTCATCCAAATCGTATGGTTTTTTGAATACTGCTATAAGCCAAGGAGCTTCTTCCAAAAAAGGCTTCTGTATGTTAGTTGCCAGATGCTCCAAGTCTTTTTTCCATTCTTTACCCATTCTTTGCTCATAGCTTTTCTTTTCTTCCATTTCAGCTGCTTGCCTAATCTCGGACTTCAATTGAGGATTGGATATAGCACAGAATGTCCAAGGTTGATGATTGGCTCCTGATGGTGCAGTAGATGCACTCATAAGTATATTTTCGATAATCTCTCTTGAGACGGGATTTGACGAATATTCCCTTACCGTTCTCCTTTTGTCAAGCCATTTGTAAAACTCCTCACTCCTTTTCAACATTTCAACTTCTGAAAACTTAACTGACTTATACAATTTGTGCTTGTATCCATCAATTATAATATAATCTTCATTGTTTTTCATCCAGAGTCTTACCTTTAATCAATCTTTATTTACTATTTCCTTTAGTCTCACTATAAGATTTCTTGCTTTTATATTTTTATCGATTATCCTTTTGTTTTTATCCAAAATATAAATCATTGGTACTCCACCAACATTAAACTTTCGTAGAAATTTTGTTTTTCCGCCTTTGTCGGCAAGATTATAGGCAAATTTGCCCATATTTTCCTTTTTCACTCCATCCCAACACCTGTATGTATCGCTTCGTTGACGTGTACAAACAGTAACAATTTTCACTCCTTTATTTTTAAATTCTTTTCTCAAATTATTTAGAATCGGCATTGCATGACGGCAATGACTACATCCTGGTCTCCAAAATACCAAAACCATATATTCTGACGGGATATCCAACAATCGCACACTATCCCCCTTTTGAGTAACAAAAGTAATATCCGGTATAATCTTACCATTTAAGGTAAGCTCTTTCCTATCTGCTTGATCTTGAACATAAGCGTGGGTATTTTGGGGTATCCAAGGGGCTTTTTCTTTATTGTAATACTTTCTGGCAATATGAACATAGACTGTATCAAACCATCCCTTGTATCCCCTATTATATTTTTTTAAGAAAAATGGTAAATAGTATTCATACATTTTGCTTTCATAACCCATTTTGCCAAATAAATCATCAATTTTATTATTGACAATGCTTGGCTTTAAGATTAATATTTTATCAAAATAACGCATCAACTCTTTATGCATTCCGGGCAGTCTAAAAGTCACAGAATTACTAAAGTCCAAATTATCCAAATAATGTTTGACCTTATAATCCAATAGTTTCTTCTCAAATTCTGAAGCCGAAACTCCGTTAAAAACAGGATCAACCCAATCCAATTCACTTTTGATTAAAAGAGCAGCCAGAGTTCCTTTGTGCTTATTGATAAATCCCAACCTTACATTGTTCATCAATCTGTGCACTGAATCCAACTTCACCTGATTTTGCCCTCTAGAAAGTAGGTTCGATTTCAATTTGAGATTATCAATCGATATGAGATAATCCACATAAATCTTGTTCTCAGGAGAGTTTTGTACCTTAATTTTTTTTCTGCGCAAAAAATCAAAATACACATCAAATGTATCGTCATCGGGCTTAATGATTAGCTTATACATTTGTTTATTTCTTTTCTTACCGACAAAATAAACACCTGATTCTAAATCAGTATCTCCTTTATAAATAAATAAACCGGTCGAATCACCTCTAATCGTGTCCAATATCGCCGGTCTTTCACCATTAGGTGTAGATACTATAAGTAAGCTATCATCAATATTATTAGTATGTATTTTGATTTCAAATTGGGCTGAGATAGAACCAAAATAAAATATCATTAAAAAGCTAAATAAGTATTTCATCAAAATATTTTATTTAAAATCTATAAACTTATTCATTTGTTCGCACAAACCCTTTGATTTTTGAGCAGCGGCTTCAGCAAAATCTCTTGAGTCCGAAGCAAAAATTATCCCCCGAGAAGAATTGATCAAAAGCCCGTAATCATTTATAACACCATTGCGAATGACTCCTTCCAAATCACCACCTTGAGCACCTATGCCGGGAACAAGTAAAAAGTGATTGGGAATGAGTTTCCTTATCTTTTTGAAATCTTCGGGATGAGTCGCACCTACTACATACATCATATTATTATCATCACCCCAAGTCGATGACACTTTCAATACCTCCTCATACAACTTGGTCTTCTTACCCTCAATTTCAAGATATTGGAAGTCTTGGCTTCCTTTGTTTGATGTAAGAGCTAACAGTATTACCCATTTGTCCTTATAATTAAGAAATGGAGAGACAGAGTCAACCCCCATGTATGGTGCTACCGTCACAGCATCAGTATCCATATTTTCAAAAAATGCTCTGGCATACATACTTGAAGTATTACCGATATCAGCTCGTTTAGCATCAGCGATGATAAAAATATCATCCGGGATTAGTTTTATTGTCGATTCCAGATTTTTCCAACCCATAACACCTTGTGCTTCATAGAAAGCTGTGTTTAGCTTATAAGCAACCGCATATTTTGAAGTAGCTTCGATAATTCTTTTGTTAAATTCCAAAACAGGATTATCATACTCTTCAATAAGAAACTCAGGTATCTTTCTGATATCGGTATCTAAACCAACACACAGAAGTGATTTTTTTTGTTTTATATTACTGACTAAAACTTCCCTTTTCATGATCAGATAGCTACAACATCAATGATTTCAGGCATATTTTCTTTAACAAATTCCTTCACGCTATACTTCAAAGTCAATTCTGCTCTAGTGCAAGTCGAGCAAGCCCCCATCCATTTCACTAAAACGACAGAATCATCCTTGATATCAACCACTTTAATGTTGCCATTATCAGCAAGCATATGCGGTCGCAATTTATCTAATAACTTATCAACTTTATCAAGTTGCTCTTTTTTACTTACATCCATTATCCAATATTTTTATGTAGTTTCTTCAACAAAACAGACACTACGTAGTTATTTTCACGACCTTAGTAGGACCAGAAACTTCATTTCT
Organism: Saprospiraceae bacterium; assembly: GCA_027011385.1. Taxonomy (GTDB): domain Bacteria; phylum Bacteroidota; class Bacteroidia; order Chitinophagales; family Saprospiraceae; genus JADJGA01. The sequence goes on from JALVAD010000102.1 coordinate 8,444, forward strand.
CAGCTGAGTTTGTTTGTCAACAGCTGCAGCTAGTTCCAAATAGTATTGCCTTACAGGACTATCTTCAAGAAGTACTCCCGGCTTTCCGCTATCACCACCTTCTCTTATTGACTCTATGATTGGTATTTGAGCTAATACTTCTGTTCCTCCTTTATCTGCCAACACTTTTCCTCCTCCTTTACCAAAAAGATAGAATTTCTTTTCCGGCGCTTCCGCACAAGAAAACCATGACATATTTTCGACAACACCCAATATAGGTACTTCGACATTGTTCATCATAAACATATTCATCGCTTTTACCGCATCATCAAGTGCCACCTGCTGTGGTGTAGTCACCATCACAACTCCGGTAACAGAAAGCAATTGCACCAAAGACAATTGGACGTCACCAGTACCCGGAGGTAAATCTATTAACATAAAGTCCAAGTCAGGCCATACAACATCTTTAACAAATTGCTTCATCACACCATCGAGTTTTGGTCCTCTCAACACAACGGCTTGCTCAGGATTTACAAAGAAGCCAATTGACATCGCATGAATACCATAAGCCTCAATAGGCAATAATTTGTCGATTCCATAAACTTTTTTCAAGCCTGGTCTTTCTCCTACTAAATTAAGCATTGTAGGTATGGAAGGTCCATACATATCACCATCCAAAATACCAACTTTGTACCCCATCTCTTTTAAAGCTAATGCAAGATTAATAGCTACGGTTGATTTACCAACACCTCCCTTACCAGAAGCGATTGCAATTACATTTTTCACTTGAGGCAATGGATTACCGCTCAAATCTATCAAAGGCTGAACAAAAGTTTTATACTCTTCCTTTTCTTCTTTTTTAGGTCCTCTTGCCAATGACTCTTTGGTGACCATATTGACATTGACATTTGCACCGGGAAAAACCTTTTGAATCTCCTCTATAGCTTTCATATTAAGTTCACCTTTGATCATTGGTTCAAGATCATTAACTATTAGGTCAAAACTTACATTATCACCGTTGACTTCAATATTATGCACTTTTTTTGCAGTAATTAAATCAACTCCGGTAAGCGGATCCAGAATCTTTTTCAAAGCTTCCAGAATTTTATTTTCAATCATTTATTTTTAGTTTTTATCTTTAAAATTATAAATTTCAAAATAGTCATGATAAAATTATTACTCATTATACAACTCTATCATAAACATCTTTGACTTAAAATTGTAGTACAATATTATAATAGTATTTAAAATATCTATACTATTGTGCTACGTTTATGGTTAAACACATAATATTTATGAAAGTTTATACAGATATAAATAAATTACCTCATTTTGATTCTTCAGTCATTACCCTAGGTTCTTTTGACGGAATTCATATAGCACACAAAAAAATAATCGACCTGCTCAATGCAAAAGCCAGGGAATACGATACTAAAAGTGTGGTCATCAGTTTTTCGCCCCATCCGAGAATGGTTTTGTCCCAAAACGATGCTGATTTCAAACTCCTTACTACCGATGAAGAAAAAATAAAAAGACTTGAAGAATTGGGTGTAGACGTACTCCTGTTAGTCCCATTTACCGTTGAGTTTTCGAGAATGGCACCAAGAGAGTATGTGGAAAAATTTATCTGTAGTGTTTTCAATCCAAAAATAGTATTATTGGGTTATGACCATAGATTTGGACTGAATCGCGAAGGAAATATTGACCTTATTCGACAATACGAACAAAAATGCGGATTCAAAGTACTAAAAATCGATGTCGAAAAACATAATGATAAAGCGATTAGTTCCACCATCATCAGAAATTACCTTTTGGAAGGTAATTTAAAAAAAGCCAATCTCTTGTTAGGAAGAAATTATTCACTTTCAGGTGTGGTAATTCACGGCAATAAACTAGGGAGAAAAATCGGTTTTAGAACAGCAAATATTAAAATTGATGCCCATAAATTAATTCCTAAAAACGGAGTTTATGCTGCAATTGCTCATATAGAAGATAAGCGATACAATGGGATGGTGTATATCGGAATCAAGCATTTTGGCGATAACAAAAAAGAGAGGGTAATCGAAATAAATATCTTCGATTTTAATGAAAATATATACGGGCAAATAATTGAAATAGAAATCATAGATTTCATACGTCCGGGAATAAAATTCAATAGTGAAGAACAGATAATCACTCAACTGAATGAAGATAAAGAAAATGTCAAATTGGCTTTGGAATACTATTCTCCAATAGTTGAAAAGAAAAAAGATATTGCGATAGTTATCCTGAATTATAATGGCATAAAATACTTAGAAAAATTTCTAAATACATTATTGCACAATACAGACTTAGGAGTAAGATATATCATTGCTGACAATGCATCTACTGATGATTCTGTCAAATATATCAGAAGCAATTTTCCTGAGATTGAAGTCTATGAAATGGAAAGCAATTATGGCTTTTCGGAAGGATATAACAGAGCGATTAAATCACTAAAAGACCTCGAGTATATTGTATTCTTAAACTCAGATGTAGAAGTGACCGAACATTGGTTAGAATCGGTCATTGATAAAATGCAAAAGGATAAAACCATCGCAATTGCTCAGCCAAAAATACTAGCTTATAATGCTAAAGATTATTTTGAATACGCCGGAGCTGCCGGTGGATACATCGACTCACTAGCCTACCCTTTCTGCAGAGGCAGGATTTTTGACACTATTGAAAAAGATGAAGGTCAATACGATGACACAAGGGAAGTGTTTTGGGCGAGTGGTGCTGCAATGGTTATGCGCAAAGAAGTTTTCGATAATTTCAAGGGATTTGATCCTGATTTTTTTGCTCATCAAGAGGAAATCGATTTGGCTTGGAGGGTAAAAAGAGCAGGATACAAGGTAATGGCTATTGGTGAGACAGCGGTTTATCACGTTGGAGGAGGAACTTTATCTTATGTAAATCCAATGAAAACATACCTCAATTTCAGGAACAATATGGTTATGATTTTGAAGAATGACTCATTTTTGAATGTTCTTTGGAAATTTCCCACGAGGCTTATTCTGGATGGAATCGCAGGAGCAAAATTTCTTATTGAGAAGAAATTCTCTTCTGTTTATGCAATTATCAAAGCTCATTTTTATGTTTATTTCAATATATTCAAAATAATCAAAAAGCGCAATCAATATAATAAACTGATAAAGAAGTACAAGATTGGTGAACCAAGAAAAACAGGAATATTTTCAGGTTTGATTATAAAGGAATATTATTTGTCAAAAAAACAAAAATTCAAGGAATTGGACATCAAATAATAAACACATGAAAAAAAAATCTTACGAAATATTATTTGAGGATGATGAAATAATTGTAGTCAATAAAGCTCCCGGAATATACACTATCGAACCACGTCACAAAACAGATGATACGATACTATACAATGAAATAAAAAAATCGTTAGATGAATTGTATATTGTTCACAGGCTTGACAAGGACACAAGCGGAATTATTATTTTTGCCAAGACCGCAAAAAGTCACAAAATACTTTCAGAGCAATTTCAAGACAATAAAATAGAAAAGACCTATTATGCATTTGTAGATGGAAATTTGGATTTGGACAATGGCGTATATCTAATAGATATCCCTATTTTGGTCACTCCCGGACGATACCAAGTGCAAATCAGCGATAGAGGTAAACCATCACAAACAAAAATACGCATAGTGGAAAGCTATAGAAACTATACTCTCATCGAAGCAAAACTAATCACCGGCAGAACTCACCAAATAAGAGCTCATATGCAATACCTAGGATACCCCTTGATAGTAGATAAACTCTATGGTCACAAAAAAGAATTGTATCTCTCCGAAATAAAAAGAAAATACAAACATAAGGGTGAAACCCCTGAAAGACCGTTGATAAAAAGACAAACACTGCATTCGAGGACACTTGCATTTTACCACCCTACAACAAATGAAAAAATGCATTTTGAAGCTCCACTACCAAAAGATCTAAAAGCCCTAAAAAATCAATTGAGAAAGAATAGTAAATAATAGAATAAAACCCCATAATTTACTATAAAATCATAAATACTTTTGCTTAAATTATCTCCTTCAAATAGATTTTTCATTTCTTTACTCCTTTAACATCAAAATCACTTGCATTCCGGCAAATCGCGAATATTTCTTTTTTGATATGTCTTCTTAGAACTAAAATAGTCTGAACTATTCAATAATTTTTTATCCGAATTATATTCTTCATATATG
>JALVAD010000103.1 GCA_027011385.1 Saprospiraceae bacterium
GGATATTACTTTTACCTTTGTAGGTATTATAGGAAAATTGAATCTAGAAATTAACGATTTAATTTATAATTTTTTTTTAAGGAATACAAGGTTTAAACGTTTGCAAATGAAATGGATAATTACTTTTTTTAGATCAAGTTTGGGAAAGAAACTAATTATGGCCTTGACAGGGCTATTTTTGATTATTTTTCTGTTAATACATCTTACCGGCAACTCAATGTTATTGTTAAATGATGGAGGGGAAGCGTTTACGGGATTTGTAGTTTTTATGGAGACAAATCCACTAATCAAGATTTCGGCTTACATCCTTTATTTAGGATTTATTATACATATTCTTCAGGGAATTTTTGTTTGGTTGGCAAATAGGAGAGCTAAAGGAGGCACATACGCTGTAACCACTACTGCAAATGCATCAATTTTTTCAAAATACATGTTTTGGTTTGGAATTGTAATTTTTATATTTTTAATTATACATTTAAGTGATTTTTGGCTTGGGTTGAAGGTGACTCATACATTTGGAGACGAAGAACTTTATGATAAATTAATCGATAAATTTCATAATCCTGTTTTTCTAGTGATATATGAGTTGGGGATGGTAGCATTGTTTATGCATCTAAGACATGGATTTCAAAGTGCTTTCCAGACGCTTGGCCTTAATGATAAAAAGTGGACGCCGATAGTGAAGTGTCTTGGGAATATCTATTCTATTATAGTACCCTTGGGATTTTTTATTATTCCATTGTACGTTTATTTCGTTAAATAATCTTTTAATTATATATATATGGAACTCAAAGGAAATGTACCTCAGGGAGATTTAAAAGACAAGTGGATTGAATATAGATCCAAGATGAATCTTGTTGCTCCGAATAACAAAAGGAATATTGAGATTATTGTTGTAGGAACCGGACTTGCCGGCGGTGCGGCTGCAGCGACATTGGCAGAATTGGGATATAAGGTGAAGGCCTTTACCTATCACGATAGTCCAAGACGTGCACACAGTATAGCTGCTCAAGGTGGTATTAATGCTGCTAAAAACTATTTCAATGATGGAGATAGTGTTTGGAGACTATTTTATGATACCATCAAAGGTGGTGATTATAGGTCAAGAGAGGCAAATGTTTACAGGCTTGCGGAAGTAAGTAATAATATAATCGATCAAGCAACTGCTCAAGGTGTACCTTTTGCTAGAGAGTACGGTGGATTGCTTGCCAATAGATCATTTGGAGGAGTTCAGGTATCTAGAACTTTTTACGCCAGAGGTCAAACCGGACAACAATTATTGTTAGGGGCCTATAGCGCTCTATCAAGACAAATAGCAACTGGTCAGGTTGAAATGTACAATAGGCAGGAAATGCTTGATTTGGTATTGGTTGATGGAAAAGCCAGAGGTATTATTACTAGAGATTTGCTTACGGGAAAACTAAACAGACATGCTGCACATGCCGTAGTTTTGGCTACAGGAGGATATGGAAATACGTATTTTCTTTCTACAAATGCGATGTTTTCCAATGCTACAGCTTCTTGGAGAGCTACAAAGAGGGGCGCATATTTTGCAAATCCTTGTTATGTGCAAATTCACCCAACCTGTATTCCTCAATCAGGAGATTATCAGTCAAAATTGACTTTGATGTCAGAATCATTGAGAAATGACGGTAGAGTATGGGTGCCAAGACATAAGGAAGATGCTCAAGCGATTAGAGAAAAGAAAAAAACTCCTCAGGATATAGCTGAAAAAGACAGATATTATTACCTTGAAGAGAGGTATCCTGCATTTGGTAATCTTGTCCCTAGAGATGTAGCTTCGAGAGCTGCAAAAGTTGCTTGTGATCAAGGCTTGGGAGTCAATGCAACAGGTAAAGCTGTCTATTTAGATTTTGAGAGTGCTATACACCGATATGGTAAATCAAAGGCTCATATGGAAGGATATGAAAATCCTGATGAAAAAACAATTATCAAATTTGGGGAGGAAGTTGTTGCTGAGAAATACGGTAATCTTTTTGAGATGTATGAAAAAATAACAGGAGATGATCCTTACAAAACTCCAATGATGATTTATCCTGCTATCCACTATACGATGGGAGGACTTTGGGTAGACTATAATCTTCAATCCAATGTTCCCGGACTTTTTGTAGCAGGAGAAGCTAATTTCTCGGATCATGGTGCGAATAGACTTGGAGCTTCTGCATTAATGCAAGGCTTGGCTGATGGATACTTTGTATTACCTTATACTATTGGAACTTTCTTGGCAAATGAAATAAGAACTCCTAAGTTTGAAACCTCATTGCCTGAGTTTGATAGAACAGAAAGAGAGACAAGAGAAAGACTTGAGAAATTAATGAATATCAAAGGGACTAAATCAGTTGATTCATTCCACAAAAGATTAGGAAAAGTGATGTGGGACTATGTAGGTGTTGCGAGAAATGCTGAAGGACTCGAGAAAGCTATTAAAGAAATAAAAGAAATTAGAAAAGAATTTTACGAAGATCTTTATATTCCGGGAAATATTGATGAAATCAATCCTGAATTAGAAAAAGCAACCAAGGTTGCAGATTTCTTAGAGTTAGGTGAGTTAATGGCAAAGGATGCTCTTGATCGAAAAGAGTCCTGTGGAGGACATTTTAGGGAAGAGTATCAATCCGCCGAAGGTGAAGCGATGAGAGATGATAAGAATTTTGCTTATGTTGCAGCTTGGGAATGGGATGATAATGGTGAGCATATCATGCATAAAGAGGATTTGAAATTTGAATTTGTTGAATTAAAAACAAGAAGTTACAAATAATCTTTTTCTCAATAAACTTTTAAATAATTTTTAAAAATAATATCAGATGAAGTTAAAATTAAAAATCTGGAGACAAAATAAAAAAGGAGCAAAAGGTAAATTTGAAGTTTATGATATTGTTGCTAATGAACATATGTCTTTCCTTGAAATGCTAGATGTGCTTAATGAACAACTTGTTGCAGAAAAGAAAGACCCTGTTGCTTTTGAGCATGATTGTAGAGAAGGTATTTGCGGTACTTGTGGTATGGTTATAGACGGAAGACCTCACGGACTTCTCCAAGGAACCACTACATGCCAATTGCATATGAGATTTTTTAAAGATGGTGATACTATTGTAATTGAGCCATATAGATCAAAAGCATTTCCTATTGTAAAGGATTTAGTTGTTGATAGATCTCCGTTGGACAAAATTATCCAAGCTGGGGGCTTTATTTCCGTAAATACAGGACAACCTCAGGATGCTAATAATATTCCGATAGATAAGGATACTTCTTCTAAGGCTATGGATGCTGCGGCTTGTATCGGTTGCGGTGCTTGTGTGGCTGCTTGTCCAAATGGAGCAGCTATGTTATTCACATCAGCCAAAATATCACACTTGGGACTATTGCCTCAAGGAGCTGTTGAAACAGATAGACGAACCATGAGAATGGTTACCCAAATGGATAAAGAAGGATTTGGTTCATGTTCCAATATAGGAGCTTGTGAAGTTGAGTGTCCAAAAGAAATCAAAATGACAAATATCGCAAGAATGAACAGATACTACTACAAGTCTTCATTCTTTTCAGAGTATTGATATAAAAATAAACTACAAAACGACTGACTGTATACAAGGCTTCCTCATGTTTAGGGAAGCCTTGTTGATTAACCGGCATTTCTCTCCAAAAAAACTATAAATTAGAGGGTGAAATAGATAATTTTTCCTTAACTATTAAGTTAAAGTAAAGTTAAATAGTATTTTCATTGTAAATTTTCATTTTGATTGGGGGTTATACAAGAGAATATTGGAATATTATTTTATTAAAATTAAAAATCAATTT
>JALVAD010000104.1 GCA_027011385.1 Saprospiraceae bacterium
CACTTTATTTATATTCTTTTACTTTTTATGTTTTTATCAGAAAATAATTAGTAAATCAAGTATTTTAACACTTTTTTACCTATAAAAAAGCCTTGATCAACAATATTTTGTATTTTTTGTATTAACTTTGTAATCTAGGAATTGAGATATTTAGTATATAAATTATACAAGTACTTTAATGAGATTATAGTAACAAGAATGTTTATTTGAGCAATGACAGTGACTCCGAATATTTAATAATTTCTAAACTGTTTTAAAATGTTAGCTCAACCGGATAAAATCCGGGACAAAAGAAATAAAAAACCAATTTTATTTCTTAAAAACCAATTGGCAATATCCGCCACAAAATACCTACTTTTTACGGATATTGAAGATATTCTTTGTCCTAAATTCAAAAGCATTTCTCTAAAAATAAAAAAGAGAGACAGATTCAAAAATCTATCTTTCAGTCTCCTCGTGAATTATCACCATTTGTCAAAAAATAAATATTTTATTACATCATATAAAACCTTTAAAAATGAAAAATATGAACTCAACACCCGGCAGTAATCAAAATATCTTTGCAGTATTAAGATTTTTGATTTTTTCTACTTTGATACTTTTTCCGCTATTTGCTCAAACACAAAATGTGGGTATTGGAACTACCACACCGGCAGCTTCTTCAAAACTGGAGATTGTTTCTTCGGATAAGGGAATCCTGATCCCCAGGATGACAGAAGCTCAACGCGATGCTATTTCTTCTCCTGCAGAAGGATTATTGATATATCAAACAGATGGAGACAAGGGATTTTATTTTTACACAGGAAGTGCTTGGAAAACCATAGGATTTGAAGTAATAAGCATTGATGATCTAAAAGACGGCATCTCGGATCCTTCTTCGGGATACAATGTTTTTTTAGGGGCAAATTCCGGTATCAACAATACCGGTTCACACAATACGGCAACAGGATACAATTCCCTTACAAACAATACGGATGGAACACATAATTCTGCATTCGGACGCAGTTCACTATATTCCAATATTGGAGGAGATTTCAATAATGCATTTGGTAATTATGCACTTAAAGACAACAATACCGGAAACTATAATACTGCTGTTGGCTATGCAGCACTTAATAAAAACAACGCAGGAAGCGGAGCCACTGCTATAGGATATTATGCTATGTATTATGCAAGTGATACTACTGATTTTTTTGCAAACTACAATGTAGCTGTTGGGTATGAAGCTCTACGAGGTTCAACAACTCCTTCCAATAATACCGGAAAATACAATACTGCTATTGGTAGTTTTGTATTAAATAATAATACTGCCGGTAAAGAAAATTCTGCTTTGGGGAAGCATTGTATGTATCAGAATACTACCGGAGGTGGTAATTCCGCATTTGGATATTATTCATTATTTAATAACACTACCTCATGGGCTAATTCCGCTTTTGGATATGAGGCTTTATATCACAATAAAAACGGACAAGGAGCTACGGCCATTGGATTTCAAGCTATGAGAAATGCCAATGATACTTTGGCTCTTTTTGATAATAATAATGTAGCTGTTGGATATGAAGCTCTAATGGGATCCCCAACTCCGGCTAATAACACCGGTAATAGCAATACTGTAGTTGGTAGAGAAGCATTGAAGAATAACACTTCAGGAAACAATAATAGTGCTTTTGGGTATCGTTCTCTTTTTTATAATACATCAAATGGAAATAATTCGGCTTTTGGTACTCAAGCTCTTTATAACAATACAGGAATTGACAATTCTGCTTTCGGTTATGAATCATTATATTCTAATACTATAGGATGTGACAATTCCGCTTTCGGTGATGGTTCACTAGGTTCTAATACTATAGGAATTGACAATTCTGCTTTCGGTTATGAATCATTATATTCTAATACTATAGGACGTGACAATTCCGCTTTCGGTCATAACTCATTATATTTTAATACTACAGGACGCTATAATTGTGCTTTTGGTATGGATGCTTTATTTAATAATACCGGGGGAGATTATAATACTGCTATTGGAAGAGAAGCTTTAAATAGTGTAACAACTACAGATTATAATACAGCTATTGGTTATAGTGCATATTCTTCCGGTTCATATACCAATTCTGCAGGAATAGGATATAATGCAGAACCGGGAGATGACAATAAAATAATGATTGGAAACAGTTCCGTAACATGGATAGGAGGACACTCAACATGGCATAATACTTCGGATGCGCGTATCAAAAACAATGTAAAAGAAGATGTAAAAGGATTGGATTTTATAATGAAATTGCACCCCGTTACTTACAATATCGATAAGGATAAACTGGATGCCTTGATTGGCACCGTTGATTCAAGTGATTATGCTGAAAAATATGATGTGGAAAAAATAAAGCAAAGTGGATTTCTCGCTCAGGAAGTAGAGCAGGCAGCAAGGGAAGCGGGATATGATTTCAGTGGAGTATGCAAACCCAAAGGTGATGTTAAATATTACAGTCTGGCTTATAGTGAATTTGTAGTTCCGCTGGTAAAAGCCACTCAGGAGCAACAGAAAACCATCCAAGAACAAAAAGAACAAATTCAACAACAACAAAACCAAATACAACAACTAAAAGATCAAAATGCTGAAATATTAAAAAGATTAGAAATATTGGAAAAGAAATAAAACCGATTTCTTTACATCCAATGTCCGGGTATCCACCTCCATCCTCCCGGAACTTTTTTCCAATGACCTGCAACCCAGGTTTTACCCCTTAATCTTTTTTTGCAATGTCCCTTAATCCAAATATATCTATGTCCGTTCCATTTCCAATGTCCCTTAATCCAAATTCTACGAGGTCCACATTTTCTGGGAACTATAACTTTTGCAGCGGGAGGAGCTTTTTGAACAGGATGATACTATAATACACAAAAAGGGGAAGAAAGTTGCTGGCACTTCTTGGAGAAGAGGCCCACTAGGACCACCTTTTCATACTAATTTCATTTGGGGACAAAGATATATACAAACCTCTGTTGCAGTTCCAATAAATAGTTTTATTGGGAGATCACGGGCAATTCCTATTGGATTTAGACATTGTCCAACTGCTAAAAAGCCTTCTAAAAATGCAACACTACAACAAATACAAAATTATAAAGAAGAGCAAAAACAATTGAAACTTAATAAACAAGGAGTTATAATGATTGCTCATACTAGGCAAATATTAGATAATAATGGATTTAGTGACAAAAAATTAGTTTTTAGTGTTGATGGCTCATATACCAATGGTATTGTTTTAAAATCACTTCCTGAAAATGTTTCTCTGGTAGGGAGGATAAGAAAAGATGCTAAGTTTCATAGACTGCCAACCAATCAACCTGCCACAGGAAGAAAGAGAACCTATGGGGAAGATTTGCTTACACCGGAACAAATTAGACAATCAGATGCTTTTGCTTGGATTAAAGTAACAGCATGGGCTGCCGGTAAATTGCACGATTTTGATGTGAAAGTAGTCAAAAATATCATGTGGAGAAAAGCTGGAGCTCATTTAAAATTAAAACTAATTGTTATTAGACCACTAGCATACAGATTAACTAAAAAGTCTAGGATACTATATAGACAGCCTGATTTCTATCCCAAGACCCAAATGGTATCCAGCTAAGGAATCCAAAAGAGTTGCAACCGGTGATTTAATTATTAATTTTAGAACACAAATATATTGTAGAGCTGTAGGTTTGAGTTTCTCCCACTTCGTTAACAACAATTTAAAGACTAAACATAGCAAAAACGCTTTCAAGTCTACTAATATCAATAATTTATTTTGTAGAGCTTAGGTTTTTGTAGCCAAACTT
>JALVAD010000105.1 GCA_027011385.1 Saprospiraceae bacterium
GAAGAGGGACTTATACAAATTATTCAGATTGATATCATTTTGAAGAATGAAAAAAACATACCTGAAATTGAGGCAAATAATATTTTGAATGAATTCAAATTATTATTAGATGGAAATTCTATCATGATGTATCCTATAAAAGTAAATCTATTTTTTAACTAATAAAATTTAATAATTATGAAAGTAAAAATACTTAGCGTTCTTGTATTGATATTATTGCTATTCAGTTGTGATTATGATGTCATAGATCCCGACCCGGTAATACCGGCAATAACATTTAGAAAGACAAACCCCGCTGATAAAAATTTGATTCCAACAAAGATAATTCGAGGACATGATGGAAAATATGTTATCTCAGGTTCTCAGGGAGATCCTGTTCAGGGATTTGTCACAATGGTAGATAGTATAGGAAATTCTGTTTCTGATTTCCCAATAATTTACCCATCTCCTTCTCTTATTACGGATATTGTTAAAACTAATTCCGGATATGCTTTTATCGGAGATATATTCGTTAACAATGTCCTTGTTTCAACTTTGGCATTATACTCAAAAGATTTTGATTGGATAAAGACGACAACCTTTAACAATGGTGTTCAAGCTCCACTTGTTTTCGATGTTATAAAAACAAGTTCGGGTTTGGCTGTCTCAGGCAATTTTTATATAAATAGTACATGGAATAGATTTTTTGCAAAGACCAATTTAAATGGAGATATTATAGTCAGCCCAAAAACATTTGACCTTCTCGGAAACCAAGGACTGACTGCTATGGAATCACTGGATGGTAATAATTATTTAGCTATAGGAGCTAATGATTTGAAAAGTACTAATATAATGTTGACATTTATAAATCAAAATGGGAATGAATTTAATAATTCACCAAAATATATTGAAAATAACCAAATATCATTCGCTTATGGAATGGCTAAATATTCAAAAGGATATGCCATTTTAGGAAAATATGATGATGCATTTAAAAGAACTGAATGCTTTTTAGTATTATGTGATAAAAACGGAAATAAACTAAGTAGTTCATTAGAACACTTAGGGGTTTATGCTGATAGGTCAAATTTTTATTCTTCGGGAATCATTAATACTGCTGAGGGTGGATTTGCGTTGGTAGGTCAATCAGCTTCAAATAATATAGTTTTGCTTATTTTTGACAATAACGGCATTCAATTATCCAACTCACCGATAGAATATGCTCATTCCGGCATTCAAAATGCTCAAGATGTTATTCAAACTGAAGACGGAGGCTTTGCTATTGTAGGCACGACTAATGAACATGGCAATGATGAATTATTAATTCTTAAGACAGACAAAGACGGTAAAATAAATAACTAATAATATTAAAATATAGAATCATGAAAAACAAAATAACATTAACAATAATAGCTTTAATTTCGATATTCAATTTGTATGCTCAGGAATCGATTATTTTTAATAAAGATTATGCGTGGAGCAAAGATGATAAATCAGTTACAATTCATTTTGATTTGGCTGTATATGCACCTAATACTTTTTACGATGTTTCTATAATTGCATCATTAAATGGCAAAAAAGTAAAAGCAACTACAACTAAAGGCGATTTAGGCGGATATGTAGAAAGTGGAGAAGGTAAAAGAATAACTTGGGATATAACAGCTGATCTTGGAGAGCTGAAAACCACTGATGTATTAACAGTTGATCTTGTCGCTCATAAAGTAAAAACCCAAATTCTCGCCAAATCCAGCAAAACTCCTAAGATTTTAGGATGGAGCAGTATTGGTATAGGCAGTTTGGTTGCCGGATATGGGGTTTACACGGAGTTAAATGCAAGTTCGGATTATAAAATCTACAAAGAGAATACCGATGAATCTGCTTCTGTTTATACAGATATGGAACTTACCAGAAATGAACTGTATGATGATGCTAATGGCAGACATAAAACAGCTCAAACTTTGATGATTGCCGGCGGTACTTTAGTATTGACAGGTATTACGGTTTTGATAATGAAAAAAATCTCAGCTAATAAAATAAGAAAAGCTATAACAGTTTTACCGGTGGTCTCTCCCGGTTTTGTTTCATTAGGGAATATCAAGCCCCAATATAATATTTTCGTATCATACAGTTTTTAGTTGTTATTTGCACAACCGCCCTCCCGTAGAAACCTTTACAGGTTTTACGGGACAGGTCTAACGTTGTGGGACTATATTTTATTTCGAAACCGGTTTATTTTGCAACACCACCTTCTGACTCCCTGTTTCTTCGTTTTACTCCGAAACCGGGAGAACCCCAACCCGCATTTCACCAACTGTGAAGCCATGGGTTGCTAACTTCCCCCTATTTTTTTCTGAAATGCAATGGAAGAAAAACATAAGGGGGAGAGCAGTGCATAAGCGGGATGCCTGAGGGGGCGGTTGTGCCAAAAACACTTTACCAACTACGATCGAAAAATCATCAATATAAGCATATTTTCTTTCAATAGGAATTGCCCAACTTTTGCCTTCAAGAAATTTATCGCTAATTTTACGCATGTTTTCATTTTTTTAAGTCCAATATCATAGAATAATTTTAAGAATGACTTTTATTATTTATTATTTGTTTTTTTTGCACAACCGCCCTCCCGTAGAAACTGTTATAGGTTTTTCTGGACAGGTCTGACTCCCTTATATTTTTGCTACATTTCATTTCTTGCCACTTCTAAAATCTTCAATCGTTAATCGTTAATCGATATTCGATATTCAAAACTTCCAAACTTTCATTTTTTGCCACGCTACCTCCCAGCCTCCCGCTGTTTAGCGGGACAAGCTCCGTTTCTCCGTAAACTCCTAAACCGGAGTAGCCGCCAACCCGCATTTCACCCACAGTGAAGTCGCGGTTTACCCCGTGAAATCAACGAAGTATTTCATCGCGAGTTGCTACCTTCCCCCTATTTTTTTCTGAAATGCAATGAAAGAAAAACATAAGGGGGAGCGCAGAGCATAAGCGAGAGACCAGAGGCTTGCCCTGTGAAATCTTAAAATATTTCATCAGGGGGGGCGGTTGTGCCAAAAAACACTTCACCAACTACGACCGAAGATTCATCAATAAAAGCATATCCCCTTTCAATGGGAATTGGACAACTTTTGCCTTCAAGAAATTTATCGCTAATTTTATGCATAATTATATTCTGAATTACTTTGTAAACTTTGAAACTAGCTAAAGATGAATCTCTAAATTATCCTAATAAATTACTGTTTAATCATTCTTTTTTGTCCATAATAAAATGTGATTAAATATTAAAAATAATAAAAAAAATATTAAACTTCTAATCTCAGTTTATTGGATACTCCATATTTATCTCAAATTCCTGTTTGTTGCTAAGGCCAAGTAATAATAACTTTACTCTGTGCACGTTGAAGTTTTTCAATTTCAAGGTCTCTTGCCTTTTTCAGCCTTTTTACAATATCTTTCATTTTTTTATCAAAAATATTGGTGAAAATATTTTCAATTAATTTTTGTTTTAATGATACACCATTCATCTGTTTATATTTACCTACTGAACCAACAGTAGGCCTAACAAATTCTTTACGCAGGACACACCTTAATAGTATATATGTTTTAAGTTTATCATTCCAGACTGGTTTAGCAGTTTTGAATAAACGAATCCACCTTATATTTGTGCGATCATTATATTCTAAAAAATGCTTAGGCCAAAATTGCTCTCCACAAAAATAATCTAACCTTTTCCCTTGAAATAAATTTTTTGATAATTTTAAATGGTAAACCATCATAAAAAATAAAGCATGACCATATTCTTCATTACTTTTAAAAAATTTTCTATCTTTGAACATACC
>JALVAD010000106.1 GCA_027011385.1 Saprospiraceae bacterium
ATACTATATATATTGAGTAATAAGTAATTATTTTAGATTTTTTTTCATGTAAAATAAAATTAAAACTTATATACAACTGCATTTATATTCATTCCGGCTCCAACAGAGGCAAAAAGAACCACATCACCTTCATTAACCTCATGATTTTTCCTGCATTTTTTCTTTCTCACTAAATCTATCAATGTTGGAATTGTAGCTACTGAGCTATTCCCTAAAGTATTGATTGACATTGGCATCATCATAGGATCAACTTCCCTAATATTATACAATCTAAAAAATCTTTTTATTATAGCGTCATCCATTTTCTCATTTGCCTGATGAATAAACACTTTTTTCACCTCTTCAATTCCAACTCCACTTTTATCTAATGCTTCTTTCATCGCTGCAGGAACATTTATCAATGAATACTCATATATTTTTCTTCCCATCATTTTTATATATCTGGCATTAGATTTGTGATTCAAATTATAAGATCTATCCATGAATAAATAATCTGCTTCAACAAAAGTATCCGAGACTGCAGAATATGACAAAATTCCTCTTTTCTCTTCTTCTTCCCTTACTTCAAATAAGGTCGCTCCGGCACCGTCTGCAAATATCATTGAATCTCTATCATATATATCTATTATTCTTGAGAGTGCATCCACACCAATCACCAATGCTTTATCTGCCATTCCTGCTTTCATAAAACCATACATGTGAATAACTCCTTGCAACCAACCGGGACAACCAAATAACAAATCATAAGCAACAGCATACTTATTTCTAATCCCCAATTTTTGTTTTACCCTGGATGCAATACTAGGAATCATATCGGATTGATTAGAACCTTTAATTACCTGTCCGGCATTTTGTCCTACAATAATATAGTCAAGTTCCTCTTTATCCAAACCTGAATCAGCTATAGCTCTATCGGCAGCGATAAATCCCATATCATCTGTATTCATATCATCTTCAATCCATCTTCTCTCCCTAATACCTGTTATCTCTTCAAACTTTTTTATTATGGTTTCATTATCAGTTTCAAACTTTTGATTTTTTTCATCATAAAAATCTTGGTTTAAAAAATAATCATTTCTGACAACTCTGTCAGGCATAAAAGATCCTGTTCCTGTTAAAACTATATTTTTCATTGCTTATTCTTTTATTATACTACTTCTACTATAAATTTATTCTTTTTACCATTTTCAATCATCATAAATCTATCATGAAGTAAATTAGTTTTATTTACTGTAAAATCAAAGTCATTGATTTTAATCTTATTCAACGAAATCGCATTTCCTTTTAAAGCTCTCCTAGCTTCACTTTTTGAATTAACTATTTTCGTATGCTCTGAAATCAAATCTACAATTGAGACTCCTTTTTCTATTAAATCTTTATTTATTTTAAATGAAGAAATTTCATTTGCAATAGTCTCAAATTCTTCAATAGTCAGACTAGCTAATTTATCTGCATTAGCTTTTTTATTAAACAAAATTTCAGATACGTTCATCACTGATTCAAATGCCTTATCTGAATGTATCCTTCTTGTCAATTCCTCTGCAATAATCTTTTTATATTGCTGTGGGTTATCCGCATTCTCTTTTTCTATCTCTTCTATTTCTTCTTTAGTTTTCAAAGAAAAATATCTTGCCAATGTTGTCATCATCGCATCATCAACATTGATAAAAAACTGATAAAACTTATATGGACTTGTTAATTCTGCATCTAACCAAACATTTCCTTCTTCAGACTTACCAAATTTCTTACCATCTGATTTTGTTAAAAGAGGTGTCGTTACAGCATATGCCTTTGATTCAGGTATATTCCTTCTTATAAATTCTGTTCCCGTTGTAATATTACCCCATTGATCAGAGCCTCCCATTTGCAAGATACAATCATGATTTTTGTATAAATACAGAAAATCATATGCTTGCAATAATTGATAACTAAACTCTGTAAAAGAAAGACCGGACTCCAATCTATTCTTGACAGAGTCTTTAGACATCATATAGTTAATAGTAAGATTTTTACCAACATCCCTAAGAAAATCAAGGATATTCATATCTTTATAAAAATCAAAATTATTTAATAAAATTGCACGATTATCTCCCTTCTCAAAATCCAACAATGACTTCATTTGCTCTGCTTGTTTATTCAAGTTGGCATCCAATTCTTCGGCAGTTTTCAATTGCCTCTCCTTATCTTTTCCAGATGGATCTCCAATTCTACCCGTTGCTCCACCCATTAATACTATTGGTGTATGTCCATGCTTTTGAAAAATCTTCAAAATCATTATCTGCACCAAATTCCCAATCGTTAGCGAAGGCGCTGTCGGATCAAATCCTATATAGCCTATAACTTTTTTTGTTTTTAGCATCTCTTCTGTTCCCGGAGTCAAATCGTTTAACATCCCCCTCCATCTAAGCTCTTCAATAAAACTCATTTCTTTATATTTTTTGACAAATATATCTTTATTTATATTATAAACTATTCACATAATAAATAAAAATACTAATTTGTCCAATTTAGTCAAATTTAAAAAGTGACCCTGCCAGGATTCGAACCTGAATCTAGAGTTTAGGAAACTCCCATTCTATCCCTTGAACTACAGGGCCATTTTTTTATTAAAAAAAGAAACGCAAAGATAGTAATTATTTCATTTCCTCATTATTAAAACTTATCTATTTTTTATATTCACTTACAAAATTATCCTAAGTCTATCCAAACCAATTGTCAATCAAATAACACTAATTATTAAAATAAATGTTAAATTAAACAATTATATGTATTAATAAAAACTTTTTTACAATATATTGCGTTGATTAATGCGATGAAAAAAACTTTTTACTTTACTTTAAAAAATTAATTTAATGAAACTAACAAATTTATTTTACGGACTAGTACTTTCTGTACTTTTTGCTGTTACATTCACTTCATGTGAAGACGATATTACTCTTCCTGACAACAATCCTCCTAAGGTTACATTGGTAAATAGTGGTACAGATGTAATTTCAAGCGATGCTACAGTTGATGCAGATGTAAATGTATCAGTAGATGTAAAAGCTACTGTAGGAACAGGAGACTTGAAACTTTTAACTATATTAGAAAATGGAGAAAAATTAGATCTTGAAAGAATCACAGGAGGACTAAACTCAAACCCTGCTTTTTTCACTGCGGGTTCTGATGATGCTAAAGGATTTCAAAAGAAAATCTCATTTAGAACTCAATCAGAAGGAATAAGCGATTATATGTTTTTGGTAGAAGATGTAAACGGTCTGAAAGACAGCGTTGTAATAACATTAACTGCTGTTCAAAAAACTGAACTTAATTTTTTCGTTGACAGTATTGTTGTATATAATTTCTCAGGACCTTACAAAGGAAGCATCGATCTTCAAACAGGTACTGCTGTATCTTCAAGCAACGCTGACGGAGATGTACAAGACGTAGGTATAACAGGTAACGGAGACTGGATAAAACAAATCAAACCAAAAAATGGCGCTGAAATGGTTGTTCCTGCTTCTGATTTTGATTTTGATGCAGTGTCTGACTTGGAAGGATTGGTTGCTGCATATGGTGCAGGATCAGTTGCTACTGAAGCTGATGTAGCAGTAGGAAGCTCATTTTTATTCAAGACTTCGTCTGCAACTAGTGGTCAATTTGATTATTTTGTCCTAAAAACATTGGATTTGCACGAAACCACAGGTGACAATAAAGATTATTATGTATTTACATTAAAGGGTTATAAATACTAAAAAAGAATAAAAATTCTTAACGGAAGCTCCCATTTTTCTAAAAATGGGGGCTTTTTTATACTTATTGAGTTAAAAT
>JALVAD010000107.1 GCA_027011385.1 Saprospiraceae bacterium
ATATTTATGCATAAAAAAAAGAATGAACTTGATATCTATATTGAAGCTATTGACATCTTGATTGATAGTTTGAATAAGGTTGATACGGGGTATTTGGAATATCAATTTAAGATATTCGAGTCTCTGATTAATCACTTGACAAAAGATGAAGGTTTAGTCTTTAATACGCTCTTCTCCCGGATATCATACCTAGGCTTGAAGTACAAACCGAAAAAGAAAATCTTGTTTGATTTGCATATTTATAGAAAAGAAGCGACTAATCCTGAAACCCAACTTGATATCAATATAATTTATAAACTGGGATTGTACTTGATTGATGAATTGCTTAAACTAACCGGTGAATATAACGGTACTTCCAAATCAAAAAAGCTGGTTAAAAGACCTGAATTCATTGTCGCTAGTACAAAGTTGAAGGGTAGGAGACTGTATGGTAGATTTGTCATACTTGATAAAATTGAGGATAAATATCTGATGATCGATGAGGCAGAGCCTTCTCTAGAGGTATATATGAAAACCGATAACTTGGATGTTTTTAAAAAATCAGTTGAATATATAGACAGGAAAATCAAAAGCAGAGAGCTTCCCATAACCGTGGGATTGGTGTATATAGATATTGATGCGGAGGATAATCTGCTTCCTCAAGTCATTGTTCTGGAACCCGATTACCTTATTGATGTTACTGCAATTGCCGAGTGTTTTAAGCCGACCGGAGGAGATTCGAGATATTTTTTAATCAGAAAATTTCTAAAAACACCGAAGAATAAATACATTACCATTGGAAATATTGTAAATTATTTTCTTGATGAATTAATGAACAATCCCGGTCTTGAATTTGGAGAGGTAATTCACAGTATATTTCACTTGGATCCTATTATGTTTGCAATGATGAAAGATAGTGAAGTGAAGGACTTGGTCTATAATCTGAGAAATCATTTCAATAATCTTAAAAGAGTAGTTAATCTGGATTTGGGAAGTTTGCAAATCGATAGAGAAATGTGCTTTATTGAACCTAGTTTTTATTCTCCTATTTTTGGTATTCAAGGAAGGCTTGATATTTTTTATCAAAAAGAACGATCAAATGAAGCAGCGATAGTCGAGCTCAAATCAGGTAAATTGTTTATGGCAAATGGCTATGGTCTTAATACCAATCATTATACTCAGACATTGCTCTACGAATTGATGATACGCTCGGTTTTTGATTTTCAAGTAAAACCCATTAATTATATCCTTTACTCGGTGCTTGATTCACATAATATTAGATTTGCACCTACCATTACAGCACAACAAAAAGAAGCTATTTCGGTCAGAAATGATATAATTAGTACAGAGGAGAATTTGATTAATGCAAAAGCCAATCCGGCTTTTTATAATCGAATAAATATAAAAGAATTTCCGGGCGCATCAGGGTTTCTACAGCGGGATATTGAAAGTCTGCAATTGGTTTTAAAGAATATGGATGATACGGAAAAGATGTATTTTAGTCATTTTGCTTCATTCATATCAAGAGAGCATAAAATGGCAAAAAATGGAAGTACGCGAAAAGAGAATAGTAGAGGACAATCTACCTTATGGCTGATGAATGATAAAGAAAAGGAGGAGCATTTTGCGATATTGAGAAATTTGGTAATAGCACAAAACCGCAGTCACAAGGATATCTCTATTATATCTTTTGAACATTCTGATCAGACCAATTCATTGGCAAATTTTAGAAAAGGAGATATCGTATTGATGTATCCTTCTGAAACGAGAACACATAATAAAATCAAAAGCCAAATTTTTAAAGCTACTGTCCTAGAGCTAAAAGCCAATTCGATTATATTGCGTCTAAGAAGTAAAGTGTATAATCAAAGTCTTTTCACTAAGTACAAATATTGGAATATTGAACACGATTTTTTGGATAGTGGCTTTTCTAAAATGTATAAAAGCTTGTTTTCTTTTTTCTCTATGGATAAGGATAAAAGAGACTTGATTTTGAGCAAAAAAGAACCGCAAAAACCGGATACTTTCACAGTAAAAGATATTGGAGATGGTCTTACATCAAATCAAAAGATGATGGTGAATAAAATCATCAATTCCAAAGACTATTTTTTACTTTGGGGCCCTCCCGGTACGGGAAAAACCAGTAAAATAATCAAAAATGTGGTCAAACAGCTTACGGAGGATGGAGAAAATATTATGTTGCTTGCTTATACGAATAGGGCAGTAGATGAATTGTCAGAGACAGTTGAGAGTATAGATGATAAATACAAGGAAAAATATATCAGAATCGGTTCAAGGTTTTCGGCAGATCCCAGATTCAAAGACAATTTGTTTGAAAATAAACTTCAGTCGATAAAAACAAGAGTAGAACTAAAACAATTATTTGAAGATACTTCGATTTTTGTTTCAACTGTTAGTTCGTTACAAAGCAAGGAGGAGCTTTTTATGATAAAGCAATTTAATACTCTTATCGTTGATGAGGCTTCACAGTTGTTGGAGCCAATGTTGATTTCAATTCTACCTTATTTCAAAAGATTTGTTTTGGTCGGTGATCATATGCAATTATCAGCGGTAGTTCAACAATCGGAAATATTTTCTAAAGTAGAAGATGAAAATCTTAATAAAATTGGTGTTAAGGATATGCGCATTTCCTTGTTTGAAAGACTACTGGAGCAAGCTGTTGAAAATAAATGGAAATGGTCTTATGGGATGTTGAGAGAACAAGGGCGTATGCACAAAGAAATAATGAGTGTTGCCAATATTTTTTACGATAATAAGCTGCGAATAATTGATAGTATTTCGAGGTTATCAGCTAAGAGAAATTTGAAAGCAAATAATGATTTGCAAAAGGAATTAGTTAGTAACAGGCTGGTTTATCTGCCAACCCGCAAGGAAGAAAAGCTTGCTTTATCCAAAGCTAATATATTTGAGGCAAGAGCCATTATCAAAGTTGTGAAAGAAATATTGGATATTTACAAAACAAATGAGCTTGAAATTACTGATAAAACCATTGGAATAATAACTACATTTAGAGCGCAAATAGCGATAATCAGAAATGAATTTGAAAAAAATGAGATAGATATTTCCAATATAAGTGTTGACACCGTAGAAAGATATCAGGGAAGTGCGAGAGATATAATTATTTATTCTACAAGTGTAAATTCGAAGATAAGATTAAATCAAATCATTGCTAAAAATAAGGATGGAATTGACAGAAAGCTAAATGTCGTATTGACTAGAGCCAAAGAGCAATTTATCTTGGTTGGAAATCAAGAAATCCTTTCGGAAGATGATATGTATAATACAATAATATCTAAATCATGTAAGTTAGAGGAAGTGTTTTAGACTTGAAAATAACTCCGTTCTAACTATTATTTGGAGTTTCTTATCCAGTTACTTTTATTTGAATTAAAGTAATTAATTGCCGTCTGCTTTAGCTGACGGACAAAATAAGGTAAAAAAGAAGGCTTTAGCCGCATTACTTCGGTACAATAATTATTCTTATTAATCCAAAAGGAAGATTCTCCTTTAATTAACTGCAAGGTTTTACTTATACTCATATCTTTATTCAATGCGATGAGACAATGTAAATGATCTTTATATCCATTAACATCCATAAGTTTTATCCCTTTTTCCTTAGCATTGTCCTTTATATGAGAAATTATTGTTTTTCTATACTTATCATGCAATAAAGGAGCTCTGTTTTTGGTTGTAAAAACTGTATGTATCCAGACTCTTACCCAACTCATTTTTTATGTTTTTCTTAGTTATTATATGTGGCTAAAGCCACTTTTTTAATTCTCTT
>JALVAD010000108.1 GCA_027011385.1 Saprospiraceae bacterium
TTGTACGGTACTATTGATAGATTGAGAAACTACCATTCTCATTATATTCATGAACCCGGAATTTTGAGTTTCAAAGATTTATTTGATACAGATAAAACCCTTTCTCAAAGTGAATTTGATGATGCCAAAGCCTGGTTTCAAAAACGCTTTGATGATGCCAAAAATCATCTTTTACAGTCTCTGAACAATAGAAAAGAAAAGCTGACAGAGCAAAAACAATCGGTTGACGAAGAAGAACGAAAGATTATTAATAAAAAAATAAAGCAAATCGGAGGAGTAATAAACGACTTTAATAAAATGTCATTATTGGATGATAAAAAACATTTGACAGTAGATGGACAGTTGTTTATTGCCTGTATCTTTTTATATAAAAGGCAAGCAAAGATAATATTGGATAAGTGGAGGGGATTGAAAAATATTGATGGGTATCAAAATACGCTTCATACATTTTATACTTATTACTCTTTAAGGGAAAATTATTCAATTAATAATTATAATGACAATCTGCTGAAATTTAGAAATATCACTTCAAAGCTTTCGGTATTGCCATATTCCGACAATCCGTCATTGAGTTTTATTTATGACAAAGTCAAAGAACTAAATGAAGTTAACAATAATGAAATTGATGAATTTCCTGAAGGATTGAATCAAAAAATTATTTCTTTAGAGGCCAAACTCAAAAAAGATAAAAGCGAAAATGTAGAAAGAGAACTTGAAAGTTTTAAAAATCAATTAAAACAAAAACAAGATTTACAAAAAAGAATAATTCCATATAGAAAAAATCCTGTTTTTACTCAAATTTTATTGCAATACATATTGGATAACGATTTGATAAAGGACAGTAATAATATCAAAATAGCTATTAAGAAAACTTATACGGATAGTTTGGAGTATATAGAAAAACATCCGGAATTGGATGCAAAGGAGAATTTAACCGCATTGAAAAATAGAATCAAAGAGGAAAAAGATATTGAAAAGAAACATAAACTCATCGAACATATAAAAGAACTCAAAAGGAATTTTATTTTCAAGACACACAATGAATTGGAAGAATTGCAAAAAATTCAAAAATTAGAAAATAATGATTTTAAACCGCCTAAAGGATTCAATTTTAGTACAAAAAAGTATAATGCCTTGTTTCAATTTAATATTGATGGTAATGTAGTTAATGTCACGATTCCTCCAGACTTATTGTTGAAATGGATATTTATCCATATCGAAAAAAAAGAGAATACCGGATTGGAAATAATACAAAAATTTGTCAAAGAAAGGGTTAAAAAATTAACCTATACCGATGTAGATAAAATTTATGATTATTATAGTAAAAAATATTCAGGAATAAATATAAAGAAACTTTTGCCGAAATCCATAAGACATTCTTCTCACCCGGTTGATATTGACTTGAAGTCAAAGACAAAAAATCATATTGAAAACAGAATAAAGGTTTTGGAGGAATTTATATCTGAAAACAAACAGCAAAGCAAACCTTGGAAATTTGCTGCCAAACGAAAAATAGATGTAATACTTCAGTATATTCATTTCAAATTGATGTATGATGTATATATCAATAGAATTGATACAGGTAGTGAAGACATTGAAGATTTTATTAGACATAAATCTTTCAATATGGAGGATTATAATACCGCAAGAGAATACTTTAGGTTTTTTGGAAGATATGAAAATGATACTATTCATAATTTGGATAAATCAAAACAGGAATATGTACTGCCGGCTGTTATTAAGAAAATGAAACAGGAAAACAGAAATTTATTTGCATATATTAAGGAAGATATTGATGCAAGTGTAAGTTTGGAAAATTTGTTTGAAAATGTGATCGATAAGCAAATAAAACTGCTATCTAATATAAATAAGAGTTTTGATAAATATAAATTAGATGATTTGATCAGGTTATTTAAAATAGATAAAATATCGAATAAAAACAATGTAAACTCATTATTGAAAACTCAATACGTCAGAAGTTTTGCTTTAAGTGATGATATTATTTCATTAAAAGACCATTTTATTGACGAATGGCAGGCATTTGTAAATAAAAAGAATGACATATTAAAATCAAAAGGAAAAGAAGGGAATTTTAATTATTCCGAATTTGCATTTGCGAGAGATTATTTATGGGAAATTGACAAACCGGATACAAATATTGATTTTATATTAAAAAAGATTATTCCTCAAACAGGTAAGAAACTGACCCCAACTATATTCAAACAATTGTTGAAAATAAAAACACAAGAATTGATGCTATGGAGAATAGCAAAGAATTACTGGTTCAAAGCAAATAAAAAAGAATACCTTTTGGATACAATAGTTTCAAATCACAATAAAGATGCATTTCAGGAATTTTGTTTTTTCAATAAAGTGTATAATCAAACATTGGATTATCCAATTGTTATTGGTGACAGATTTTGGAATGAAAAAAATAAAATTAAATTTAAAAAAGTATATGATATTTTGCCTGATGACAACAAAACACTTTCGTTTACTATCAAAATACCGGCAAGAAAATACGATGCAAAATTTCTTATGGTAGAGAGAAAACTTATTAAGGAATATGTTCTTTGGCATCATTTGGATGAAGTAATAAAATCAAATAAATTGCCGGAATCATTTGATCATAATGATTTCAAACAAACTTTTAATCTTAACAATTATGAAGATTTGATGAAAATGATAAATAAAGAACTGATACAATCCATTACGGATATTTATCAAATATTAAGGGCAGAGAAGAAAATAATAGATAATAATAAAGATGAATATTTAGAGCTTTTGGGTAAAAAATATAAGGATATAAATCCTATTACTGATTTTTATATCAGTATTAAAAATATAGATGGTACGGTTGATAAATATTTGTTTGATAGTTTTGTAAACAGAGCTAATAATGATGAAAAAGAAACAGCAAAAGAATATCTAACATTATTCAGAAACTATGCACTTCATTATCAGCTTCAAGATCCTGAAAGAAAGAAAATAGTTCTAAATTTTTTAAAAAAAATTAATAGTAAATTAGATGCAAATGAATATTATGTCACTAAAGATTAAAAACACTGAAAATAAGCAACAATGCAGGAAAAGGCTATATTGCATAGATGAGTATTGCATTTATCTGAAAGAATATCAGACCTTTATAAAAATATAGGGTTGAAGTAGCCTTATATTTGGAGGGTCAATTCAACACATATTTACTTAACTGTTTTGAAGAGTATAAGAGTTGAAGTAGCCTTATATTTGGAGGGTCAATTCAACGATTACGATGAATGTATCAACACAATCATATGTTGAAGTAGCCTTATATTTGGAGGGTCAATTCAACTCTAGGTAATATTTTGAATAAACATCATATTTGTTGAAGTAGCCTTATATTTGGAGGGTCAATTCAACTTCTTCATTGATATATTTCTTTTCTTCATCCGAGTTGAAGTAGCCTTATATTTGGAAGGTCAATTCAACCTTATTGATCGTTTAATGAAATTATCGCTGGATCTGTTGAAGTAGCCTTATATTTGGAGGGTCAATTCACCCCTTTTAAATTTGATTGGTATTAATTGTCAGGTAGTTGTTGAAGTAGCCTTATATTTGGAGGGTTAATTCAACGATATTTGCTTTTTTGGAAATCTCAGAAATGTTTAGATTTGATATTAAATTCGCTAAGAGGTTGGAAACCTTTAGCTCGGCTTTGTCTTGTTCTGAATCATACCGTTAATTAGGGGGGATTATGTGTCTTGAGCCAAAGTGTCTTTGACCTCTTGGCGAATATTACTTTTTACTCGCTAAGAGGTTAAAAACCTTTAGCTCGGTTTTGTTTTGAGCCATACTGTTGATTAGGGGGAACTATGTGCTTTGAGCCAAAGTGTCTTTGACCTCTTGGCGAATACTGTTTTTTACTCGCTAAGAGGTTGGAAACCTTTAGCTCGGATATGTCTTGTTCTGAACCATACCGTTGATTAGGGGTATTAGTTGCTTTGAGCCAAAGTGTCTCTGACCTCTTGGCTCTGTTGCTAAGAGGTTAAATTCCTTTAACTCAGAAGTAATCTTTATCCTCACCCTAACCCTATCCTTTTCATAACGAAGTGCATACTTTTGAAAATACTGGAAAAGGAGAGGGAAGATTGCGTCTAGTCATTCTTGATTACTTAAGAAGTATGAGTAGGTGTTTGAATAGTAGATTTGCTTTCGGAAGTTAAAGACTCCTAATTCGATAATGCATAAAAAAGATTAATTGCTAATAGTTTTTCCTGTAGATTAATCGCTATCACGCTCCCTTTCTCCTTTTAAATAGAATAGTATTCAAAAAAATAGACTTAGTCAAAAGGAGAAGGGGCTGGGGGATGAGGATAGTGTCAGGCTATTCTTCCAAAGTATCCTCACTTTCTTCAAATTCTTCTTCCTCAAACTCATCCATTTGAAGTTTGTTTTCAAGGCGTATTTCTTGTTCCTCTTCAGGTTTGACTTGTTTGTATTTTGCACAATCAATCAAATCCAAATACTTTTTGTTAGTGGGGATTTTGAATCTTTTACTCACATTTAGATTAACAGTTGTGTCCCTTTCCAGATAGTAAAGGTATTTTTGTACTTTTGGACGGGACATCACATAACCTTGTCCATCTTGTAAGGTATAAAATCTAACCCATTTTTCATCTCCTCCTGTCCATACACCGGTGACAATATTGGGAGTGATAGACATAAACCAACCGTCATTATAATCATTGGTAGTACCGGTTTTGCCTCCTATTTCTGATTTTATACCCTCAAGCATAAACCTGCCGGCAACATTATTTTTAAGCATATCTACCATGATATAGTTGTACATTGAGGGCAATGCTCTTTTTTGCTTAGGTATGGAAGTATAAATTGTTTTACCTTTATTGTCTTCAATACGGGTGACAAATACCGGTTCTGTATAGACTCCGTCATTTGCGAATGTGCCGTAAGCTCCAACCATTTCCATCAATGATAAATCAGCTGCTCCAAGTGCTATAGCAGGCACTTTTGGCAATAGTAAGCCTCCATTTACTTTTTTATCTTTATCGATTCCCATATTGTAAGCTAAGTCACGCACTACTTCGATATTCCCCAATTCTTTTACCAGTTTCACTGTAATCGAGTTTTTGGAATACAAAAGACCTTGATAAAGATTGTATTTATTGCCTGTGAATTTTTCATTGGCGTTTGCTGGAGACCATACATCTTTTAAGTAAAAAGTTCCTTCTCCCGGTACAATGCTGTACTGTATATCTTCAAATTCTTGACAAGGAGATAATCCTTGAATGGAAATAGCCGTTGCATAAACTATGGGTTTGAAAGTAGATCCAACCTGACGCCTACTATTGATATGATCGTATTTGAAATATTTGAATCCGATACCTCCTACCCAAGCTTTGATATGTCCTGTACCCGGTTCCATTGATAGTAGTCCTGTTTGAAGATGTCTCAAATGGTAAATCACAGAATCTCTTGGGGTCATTACAGTATCTGTTTCCATTGTTTTTTCGTCAAAAGCAAAAACTTTCATTTTTGTTTTTGTGTCAAATTGTTTGTTTTTAGTTTTCTGAAATTTCTCCCATTTGGATTGATATTCGTCCCAAATATCGCTATTCAATAATTTATTTAA
The DNA here is from genome assembly GCA_027011385.1 of Saprospiraceae bacterium. GTDB lineage: Bacteria > Bacteroidota > Bacteroidia > Chitinophagales > Saprospiraceae > JADJGA01. The sequence continues at coordinate 5,630 of JALVAD010000108.1, forward strand.
CTTGGCAATGCTGGAATCCTTTACAATGCCTTCGTTTACTAAATCTTTAAGAAATTTCTTGCGGTTTTTAACCTCTACAAGTCCGAAAGAGGCTTTTTCATTTAATACAAGTCCATTAAATTTTTCTTTTATTTTCCCTAGTACACCGGAAAGCATTTTATTCTTCAGGCTTTGATATCGCTGTGAATTTATTATTCTATTTTCAATAGAAAACTCTCTAAGTTCAAGCTGTCTGTCATTCTCTAAGTCGTATTTAAGAGGATTCATTCCTTTCCAAACTTTCCAATATCTTTTTTGCAATTCTTTCATGTGTTCGAAGACTGCCCTCTCAGCATTTCTTTGGTAGTCCAGATCAATTGTAGAGTAAATCTTTAATCCATCGGTATATATATTGTATTCCGTACCATCTGATTTTTTTATCCCTTTCTCTTTGAATAATTTCTTTAGCCATTTTGTTAACTCCATTCTGAAATATGGAGCCGGTCCAAGGTCATGACTTTCTTTATTGAAATTGCTTATGTCCATTGGTATTGTCGAAAGAGAATCCAATTGTTTATCCGTGATATTATCGTATTTGTTCATTTGAGACAGCACGATATTTCTTCTTTTTGTTGCTATATCGGTAAATCTTTTAGGATTGTACAAAGCTGGATTTTTAAGCATACCGATGATTGTAGCCGCTTCTTCAATCGTCAAGTCTTTTTGATCTTTGCCAAAGTATATATTTGATGCAGCCTGAATACCGTGTGCACCGTATATAAAGTCAAATTTATTGAGATACATAGCGATGATCTCCTCTTTGGTATAGCTTTTTTCAAGTTTAATTGCAGTTAGCCATTCCTTGAGTTTAATTTTGATTATTTCGATTGACCTTTTTAATTTTGATAAGCCTCGTAAATTTGGTCGTCTGAATAGTAGTTTTGATAGCTGTTGAGTAATTGTGCTTCCCCCTCCGGAGCTTTCTTTTCGCATCAATACTGTCTTTGAAGCTACTCTAATCAATGCCCTGAAATCAATTCCCGAATGATTGTAAAATCTCGAATCTTCCGTTGATAACAGTGCTTTTACCAGATGTTTGTTTATCGAATCAAAAGGAACATTTTCCCTGTTTTCTATATAATACTTTCCAAATTCCCTGCCTTTTGCATCATAAACCAATGATGCCAATTTGTATTTGGGATTTTCAAGTTGTTCAAAAGTAGGCAGGTTGTCCTTTGATAATGATATGAACATTGCAGTTATTGCGACTATAGCCAATATGGAAAGAATCCATAGTCCTATTACAAATTTTTTGCGCCAGCCGTGTAATTTTTCTAAAAACATGGGCGCAAAGATACTTTAATGTGATTGAATATCACAAAATTTTAAGTTTTTCTTGTTGATACATGGTTAATCCGAATTATTCATGCTTTTAGCTTTATGTAGATTTAATATCAAATTGTCATCAAATTTAAAAATATAAAATGTTTCTTTTTAGCTTGTTCTGCTTCATAAAATAATTCCGTAGCTAAGGCTATGCAATGATTTTATTCATTGAACAAACAAAAATTAATTCATTTTATAAATCATAATCTTGATAATAATTTGATGAGGCGTATTTCATTTTTTCGCTTTACTCATTGCTTTGCCTCTGACTCCTAAAGGAGAATCAACCCGCAACGCAAAAAAATGAAATGCGCCCAAGAGATATTATAGCTTAATTGCCTTGAAATAGTTTTTTAATATTTCCATATTTTTTTCTCTTGGAGTAAAAATCTCAATTAGGGAGGGTCTATTATTGTTTTGTTTTTTATAAAATAATGGGAGTTGCTCTATTAATTGCTCCTGATTATTTGCTGAAAAATAGTTTATATCAAAGGCTTTTGCAATACTTTTTGCCTTAATGCTGTGATTTGCCTCAAAAAACTCTTCGAGTTGGTTAGTTTCAGAAGGACCTGGAATAAATCTAAAAATATTTCCACCTTCATTATTGAATAAGATGATTTTTAGATTTTCTTGCAAATAATTATTCCAAAGCGCATTGGAATCATATAAAAAAGCTACATCTCCAGTTACCAAAACCGTGGTCTTGTTATTTACCAATGAAGCACCGACAGCAGTCGAGGTGCATCCGTCGATTCCGGCAACACCGCGGTTGGAATTATACACAATATCACTTTTGGATTGCATCAATTGGGCATATCTGACAGAAGTACTGTTAGCCATTTGCAGGTTGATGTTTTTTGGTAAATGTTCGATAACTACACTATATGCTTTCAGGTCAGACCATGGTGCATTTTGTATGAAATTTTGGTGCTTAAGTTTTACTTTGTTTTCTTGTTGCAGATAAAGATTTTTGAATGTGCTTGGAACATTGTTTTTCCTTTTATTTAATTCTTTTAAAAATGTATGCAATTCACTTTTTATATGCTTAGTTAGTGATTTGTAAGTATCTATGACCTTATCTGATTCATCTATATCCCAATGCTCTTCCGGATTCCACTTCCTCAGTAGGGTTTTTATCTTTTTTGATACAATATTGCTACCCAGAGTTAATAGTAAATCGGGTTTGAATTCCTCGCTCATATCCTCGTTTATACTCATGATAAACCTATCGATATTATTTATAAAACTATCTTCGTATATATTGGAAGTAGTCTCCGTAATCACTATTACCGATGGATCATCGGACAATAGTTTTAAAATATCTTTTAGCCCTTTTGTCTTTGGTAAAATTCCGGTAAGAATTAATTTCTTTTTACTTCTATTCCAAATATCTGCCAAATTATCCATTATCAAACCGGACAATGCCGGTAGGGGAGCTATTTGGTCTATTATTTTGGCATTGTCATTATCAAAGTCAAAATCTGTATTGTACAAAGGCTCTCTCAGGGGGATATTTATATGAACGGGACCTGGGGGAGCTATTTGAGTGAGATTGATGGCTTCGTTGAACATTCTGGCATTGTACCAAATTTCATCTGTGTGGTTTGACTCCTGAAATATTTCAAAACTGTCTTTTATAAAATTATTATAAATATGTGCTTGCCTCATAGTTTGACCTTCTCCTTGGTCAATCCATTCCAATGGTCTGTCAGCGGTAATTACCAATAATGGAATTCTTTGATAATAGGCTTCTGCTATTGCCGGAGCATAATTAAGTACTGCTGATCCTGATGTGCAGGCAATAGCCACGGTTTCACCCGTTTGTTGTGCCATTCCCAAGGCAAAAAATGCAGCGCTTCTCTCATCGTGAATCGAATAGGTATCAAATTTTTCAAATTCATTGAATGCAATGATAAGTGGAGCATTTCTGGAACCGCTGGAAAAAACCACTTTGCGTATTCCTTTTTTATATGCTATCTGTACCAAATCAATTATTGATTGTTTTGTGTTCATTACCCTTGGTTTTTCAAAATGCTAAGGTAATAAAAACTTATTTAGTGTCTGCACGAAAACAGACAACTTTTGAAAATCTGATGATTATTTAAACGCCTGTTTTCTTTCAAACACTAATTATGGGATGTATTTATAGTGCCATGAGTAAATTATTGCTTTTTCATTTTCGCTGTGTGCAACTCTATTCTTTTCATCAAGAAAATATAAATAATCGTATGTTCTTAAAGGAATAAAATAATCTCCCCCATTAATTGGCTGATCTTTTTGTTTATAATGTATATTTTTTGAAATTGGACCAAAAGACATTATTCTTGTTGTTTCCCAGAGAAAACTTAGTTCTATAGATTTCAAATAAAATAAAGGGTTAATTACATTATAATCGTATTCGAAATACTCAGATTGCAAATTATTGCCATTCCATACTGAACTTAAATTATGGCTATTATCAAAATAGACATAATTCTTATTTCCACTGTTAATCAAACGCTCTTTATTATATACAAATTTCTCATGAAATATATTTTTATTATCATAAAGTCTGACAGTATCCCGGTTCCAAACAAATTTCATTAGGAGAGCACCATTGCGATATACTTCTGTAAGTCTATTGTACTTATCATATATAAATTTTTTCTCATAATCCCAACCCGGTACACCTAAAAAATTTTTTAATTTTGATTTATAAACTCTTCCTAAATCATCCAGATAATATTCAAATATTTCACGTGTATCTGTTGTGTCCTCCTTATAAGTTATCCAATTAATGATTTTTTTATATTTATTCAAATATTGAAATGAATGATCATAAGCCTGACTATTGACATTGATTGCGTCATCATTTTTACTACATGATAAAGCAAATAAAACGATGACCAAATACTTTAATTTATTTTTCATGACTCTGAATTTAGAAGTGATTATTTTTGTGCTTCAAACGAATCTAAAGCTAAAACAGACATAGTTATACAACGTACAAGTGTACATTTTTATTCTATATATTCCACGTAATCAGGGTGCATGTTATTTTTTTTATCGTTTCTTTCATCTATTCTTTCCATAAATGCAAGAAAGCTGAATCAATTATTTCCTCATGACAATCAATAAACTCAACAGATAAATCTATTTTAGTGTTATCAATGTTTGATGTTCCTGTAGCATAACCAATAATACCAAGCGCACATGAGGATTTAGACTTCCATTCAGGGCAACTTAGATCGCTGTATCCTCTTATTTTAAAACTAATTTCAATACTACCATCATCATGGATTATTTTATTTAATGCAAATAATGCTGGATGTGTCAATCGATATCCATTAGGATAATTAATACTAACTAAATCATCACTAAATGAAAAATATCCAATATTACCATTTCTTAAATTTTTGTTCTTAAAACATTGTTTTGCTTTATTTTTCTTGAGAAAAATCCAAATAGTCCCATAATTAATATTATTGTAAGGTATTTCATTTTAGTTCGTCATAATTACCGATAACGGATAATGATATGCAGCGTAGCCTGACGTTAGGCGGCTATGATGTCATAAACAATGTTATGTCTCGTTATTCATCGCTTTTGTAAAATCTACTATATCTTTCTATCCACAAAAAAAACTCTTCTTTGTATCCACCACCTAAATAATCATCCCAATCTATTTTTTTATTTTCCATTAAGATTATACCATCAAATTTATTATCCTCGGGCGTTTCGTCTACTCCAGTTAGAAAATCAAATATGGCTTTGTCTATTATTTCTAGAAATAGTTCCTGAATGTCTTCTTTTTGTTCCTCGTTTAAAGACTTGTACAATCTAACAAATCTTTCATTACTTTTATGGTTAGATTCTTTAAGGTTTCTTATCCATTCTAATTGCTCCATTGGAGTATCTCGCAGTCGAGAAACTATAAATCGTCCAATTTGATCTTCTTTATCTGTGTATACTAGTTTTCTATATTTCCAATCTTTCATATAGTCTGTATTAACAAAAACATCCACTCCAATTTCTCTTTTGTAGGACTTGGTTAGTATTCCATTTAAATAATGCCTTATGAATGCATCAAAACAAGTTTTATATGGTGTTTTAATCCATTTGAATTCATCTTCTCTATTTTTGTAGACTGAATCTTTTGTTAAATTGTTTGTCTGCCAACTAGCAAGAGAAAGTTTTTTAAATTCTGGATACTCTGGAGTCTGTTTATCCCTTATAATGTGTTCAATTTCTTGATTTATTGAAAAATGAATCGATAATTGTGATTTATCCAAATGAAAGTGCAGAATCATACAATTTGGTTTTTGAATTTCGTTCGTGAATTTATCTAATGCTGCCCAAATAAATTTTTCAATTTCTATTGCGTAATTTTCAAGTTTAATCATCTTTTTTTATTTTTCACTAACGTTTAATATTTCCGTTGAATTATAAATTTACTAAACTATTTCATTCGTTTGCTTTAGAAATTAATTTAGATATTCTTAATATTGGAAATGAGACATAACGGCTGAGTGTATGGGGCGTCCCCAAAATTTTAGCGTTGCCTTGCGTCTTGCAATTTTGGGGATGCTCTATACACGATGTTAAGTGTCGGCATCCTTATACTAATTATTTCTATTCTCCTTTTACCCAAATTAAATTCGTATTTGTCCAATCCTCACAACTTTTACCTCAAAGAAAAACATCATTTTAATTTTGCTCTTTAAAAACCCGAATTCTAGCGGTTTTAATACGAATTTAGCCAGCCAAATCAAATTTAATTCCTTATGCAAAAAAGTAAAATTGAGTTTTGCCAAAAACCTTTTTTCACTTTTTAAACCTTTTTTCACTTTTTTCTTGATAAAAAAGTAAAGCAAAAAATCAAGGCTGTATTCTTTTCTTAACGTTCCAAAATCACTCAAAATTCTAAACGTCTTAAAACTCGCCCGACTTCGTCAGGGCTCAAACAATAATCCGTTTTTCACGAATTTTGACCGATTTTTCCACTAAAAAGAATAATGCCAATTTACCGACCACCAAGTTTAAGAATTTTTACTTAAATTTAAGCTATCCAAACCGATTAATCCGAATTTTCAACCGTTTTAATCCGAATTTTTCGTTTAGATTTAAACCTTAAGATTTACAGTTGAACCAAAAAGCGCGTTGGCAATTTTTACTTTTTTTGCCGAAACAAAAAGAGCAAATCACATTGCAAAAAATCCTCAAACCTACCTTGATTTTGGCGAAATTAGTAATTCAAATTTATGATCTACTTTCTTGGTAATTTTGCAACTGTTTGGAGCGATTATTTTAGTCTTTCCTATCCTTAAGTTTAACGCCTTTTACCGAGATTTAGCCTAATTCTACATTTAAAATTCACAAGCTTTATAGCATTTTAAATATTATATGCCGAATGATGTTTTTTCTGATAATTAAACTCACAAACGCTCATTCAACTTTAAAAATATCAAATAAAATAACTTACTAAGCTGACACTTAACGGTTAGT
>JALVAD010000109.1 GCA_027011385.1 Saprospiraceae bacterium
CTTCTTATACTTGGGTTATTGTTTTATTTTTTATTTATTGAGAAAAAAGACATATTTGATAAGCCACGAAAATTTTTATTTTTACTAATATGGATAGTGACATTTGCTTATATTGTATTTCTTATTGACAACAAGGGAGAAGTTTTCGTGTATGCTATCCCATTTGCCATCGTTCCAATTATAGTACTAAATTTCTTCAAAAAATACCTTGCTTTATATTTACATATTGTCATCATATTGATAGCAAGTTTGATTACACAGTTGGGGTACGAATTTACTGTATTGCAATTAATCGTCGGAATGGTGACAATATTGACTTTTTCTGAATTGAGATTTTGGAATACATTTTTCAGAGGAATATTAATTATATTTTTGACTTATATTATTGGGTATATCGCATTGTCATTTATCAATGGTGATACTCTTACCAATATCAATTGGAAAGTATTAGTTTCTTTTATTTTCAATGCGCTTTTGATCTTATTGGCATATCCTTTGATTCCTCTTATAGAAAAACCTTTTGGATTTGTCTCCAAGATAACGATATCAGAATTGGCTGATCTTAACAAGCCCCTTTTGAAAGAATTATCACTAAAAGCTCCAGGCACATTACAACATTCACTTCAAGTTGCAAATCTTTGTGAAGCAGCAGCTGACAAAATAGGTGCAGACTCTTTACTTATAAAAGTCGGTGCTATGTACCACGATATTGGAAAAACATATGCTCCCAATCTTTTTATTGAAAATCAGCGAAAAGACGAGAACCCATATGCAGATTTGGATTATTTCAAAAGTGCGGAGCGAATTATAAAACACGTAACCATTGGTGAAAAAATAGCAATAAAAAACGGACTTCCCAAGATATTGCAAAGGTTTATTGTTACTCATCATGGGACAACAAGGGTAGAATATTTTTACCGAAAACAAGTGAATGAATTTCCTGATAAAGAATTTGATGAAACACTGTTTCGATACCCTGGACCAAAACCCAAAACCAAGGAGGAATCAATAATGATGATAGCCGATTCGATAGAAGCGGCCGCTAAAAGCCTTAACAAACCAACTAATGAAGACATTAACAATTTGGTTGAAAGTATATCAAAATACAAAATAGACGAAGGTCAATTAGAAGAATCTGAATTGACTTTTGAAGAATTAGCTATTATAAAAGAAGTATTCAAAACAATGCTTAAAAACATACACCATATCAGAATCGAATATCCAAAATTAAATAAATAAACACATGAAACATACATTAAATATCGTATTGGTAGTCTCTTTATTTTTTTTATTCCAAAGTTGTGGAGAAAAAAGCAATGAGAATAGTAAGGAAAAAGAAAAAATAGAGCATAAAAAAGCAGATGGTTTTAAATGGGAAGTGGACAAATTCGCAGACTTAAGAGTTTTAAAATACAAAATACCCGGATTTAACAAATTGAATTTGAGGCAAAAGAAGCTAGTGTATTACCTTACACAAGCAGGTTATGAAGGCAGGGATATATCTTATGACCAAAACTACAGGTACAATTTGACTATTCGAAAAGCACTGGAAAATATTTATCAAAAGTACTCCGGAGACAAGAGTACTGAAGACTGGAAAAATTTTGAAGTTTATCTCAAAAGAATATGGTTTTCAAACGGTATTCACCATCATTATTCAAATGACAAAATAATGCCAGATTTTTCTAAAGATTATTTCAATTCATTATTGGCTGAAACAAAGACCAAATTAGACAAAAGAATTGTCGAAATATTATTTGATCCAAATATCGATAATAAAAAGGTTAGCCTTGACCCAAGCAAAGATTTACTTTTGAGTTCAGCTGTCAACTTCTACGCAGAGAATGTTAGTCAAAAGGAAGTTGAAGAATATTACAACCAAATAATCGACAAAAATGACAAAAAGCCCATATCATATGGCTTGAACTCTAGGATGTATAAAGACAAAAATGGTAAACTTCACGAAGAATTATACAAAGAGGATGGGCTTTATGGCTCAGCTATAAAAAAGATAATATTTTGGCTTAGAAAGGCAAAAACAGTTGCGGAAAACGATAAACAAAAAGAAGGTTTTGAGCTGTTGATTGAATATTATAAAACAGGTGATCTGAAAATTTGGGACAAATACAATGTCCATTGGGTGCAAAACACAGATGTTGATGTTGATTATATCAATTCATTTATCGAAGTTTACAATGACCCTTTGGGTTACAGAGGTTCATACGAAAATATTGTTGAAATAAGAGACTTTGATGCCACGAGAAGGATGAAGATCCTTGGAGAAAACGCTCAATGGTTTGAGGATAATTCCCCTATTATGAAAGAGCATAAAAAGGAAAAAGTGGTAGGTATCACATATAAGGTTGTGAATGTAGCGGGAGAAAGCGGAGATGCTTCACCTTCTACACCAATTGGTGTAAATCTTCCAAATGCAAACTGGATCAGATCCAAATACGGATCAAAATCCGTAAGTTTAGGCAATCTTATAGTTTCTTATTTCAATGCTCCGGGTGGAGGTATGCTTGAAGAATTTGCCAATAGTGAGGAAGAAATCACCCTTGAAAAAAAATACGGTAATCTTGCAGATAAACTTACAACTGCACTGCATGAAGTAATCGGTCACGCCTCAGGGAAACTAAATCCGGGAATTGGTACTCCTAAGGAAACTCTCAAAAATTATGCATCAACATTGGAAGAAGCTAGAGCCGATATCGTAGCGCTGTATTATATTATGGATCCATACATGATAAAACTAGGATTGATGGACAATCTAGATGTTGGGAAAGCTGCCTATGACGGCTATATTTCAAACGGAATGCTTAAACAATTGAAGCGTATAGAACCAGGCAAAGATATAGAGGAAGCGCATATGAGAAATAGGCAATTGATTTGTAACTGGGCTTATGAAAAAGGACAAAAAGACAATGTGATTGAAAAATACGTAAAGGACGGAAAAACTCATTTTAAAATAAATGATTACGACAAATTGAAAGCTCTTTTTGGTATATTGCTTAGAAAAATACAGAAAATTAAATCTGAAGGAGATTATGCCGCAGGCAAAGAATTAGTAGAAACCTATGGAGTTAAAGTTGCTAGGCAATTACACAAAGAAGTGCTAGAAAGAGTATCAAAACTTCACACAAAACCTTATTCCGGTTTTGTAAATCCTTATTTGATTCCGGTTAAAGATAAAGATGGAAATATAGAAGACATCAAAATAGAATATCCAAAATCTTTTGTAGAACAAATGTTGTATTATAGCAAAAATTATGGGAATCTTTAGTGTTTTAAATTATTTGCTAACTGCTATCTATGAAAATGAATAGTTACAAGTTTCAGGTTTATAGGTTTCGGGTTTCGGGTAGAGGAATGTACCGAGAAATTCCGTGTTTGTTGGTTTCAGAGCATATTCTCAAACTGTCGAATCAGGATTTGTAGGACTCTAAAGCACGATTGCAAGAAGTGATTTTGAAGCCGGTATATAAAAAAGATTTGGAAGTTTTGACTATCGAACGCCTAACAAGGATTGATGATTTTAGAAGTGAAGAAGCGAGGTCAGAGACACTCGCGCATCAGAGTAATGTTCGACGAAGGATAAATTATAGGCAGCGTATTATCAAACATTTGCGTTCATAATATATAAAATATCATTATGACTATATTTTGCTATTGCAACAAAAACCAACTCTATGGAAAACTTCTATATACTTTGCAGTATCATATTTTTTCTTTTTATTCTTTCGATGAATAAATCCGTATC
>JALVAD010000110.1 GCA_027011385.1 Saprospiraceae bacterium
GCAAAATAAAATTTACTAAAAATCAACATTTTGTACATATATCCAAAATAAAATCAAAAAAAACACCATATTTTTGAATTAAAACAAGATTATCTTGGTTTATAAAAATATAAGATGTTACTTTGTGACTTATTATTGTCAGATTAACGTTTAATCTGATATATTTTTTAAAATTTTTAATTATTTTTTATGAACATTTTTGTTGCAAAACTAGATTATGACACTCAGGAAGCCGATGTAAGAGATGCTTTCGAGGCTTTTGGAGAAGTTACTTCAGTCAAAATTATCATGGACAAATTTACTGGCCGATCAAAAGGTTATGGATTTGTTGAAATGGCTAATGACGACGAAGGAAACGAGGCTATCAATGCTTTAAATGATAGCGAAATGGATGGAAGAACTATTGTAGTTAAGAAATCTCAACCTAAAGAAAGTAATAGAGGAGGATATAACAGAGGCGGTGGAAACTACCGTAACAATGATTACTAAGATAGACTTAGTATTTAATTGAAAAAGCGGTTTCTAATACAAAATATTAGAAACCGTTTTTCGTTTTGGCAGATATTTAATTAATTCAAAAAGCTCAATCAGTCTTGTCTCAATATAAATACTATTACAATAAATTATTCGCTGTATTAGAATCTATATACTCCAAAAGAGAATCCGGCAACATAGCCAAATTGTATTTTGAGGATAGATTTGGCATATCAATTCCTGAAGATACAGTAATAATTGATGAAGATATTTTCAACTCTGACCTTATTCGTTTTCAGAATGGTGAGCCCTTACAATATATCGTAGGGAAAACTTTTTTTTACGATAGTTTTTTCAAAGTTAATAAGTCAGTTCTAATCCCAAGACCTGAAACAGAAATTTTAGTACATGAAGTAATAAATTCAATAGAAAATAAAAATGTAAAAATACTGGATATAGGTACAGGAAGTGCTTGCATCGCTTTGAGTATTGCAAAAGAAAGACCCAATACTTCTATTACAGCAATAGACGTCTCCGAATCTGCTTTGACTATAGCCAATCAGAATAAAAAATCACTAAATATCACCAATGTCAAATTCAAATTAATGGATTTTTTGGATAATAGAAATTGGTCTAAATTAGAAAACTATGATCTAATCGTTTCAAACCCGCCCTATATTAAAGAGTCCGAAAAAAAATTAATGAGCGATTCGACCTTAAGATTTGAACCCAAAATTGCTCTGTTCCCAAAGAATACAGACCATCTTATTTTTTATAAAATGATTTTTGAGTTTGCCAAGTCACATCTCAACCCCGGTGGAAATATCTATTGCGAAATCAATGAATACACGACAGATGAATTAAAAAACATAATTAAACCATATAACTACAATTGGGAATTCATTCATGACCTGCAAGGAAAGCCCCGAGTTTTGCATTTGTTTAATACTTCTGATCACTGAATGGATTTTTATCAGGAACAGCTATCTTGATAAATTCATATTCTGTTTTTATATGACAATCATTGCACATGTTTGTAAGCCGAATATATTTTTGTTTAAAATCATTTACATTTTTAGATTCAATAGCAGTTTTAATACTGTCAATATCCGGAGAAATCATATTCAAAAATCTGGTTTCTTTTCTTGATGATTGATATTCTTCCAAGTCTTCGAGCAATTCATTGATTTCGTGAATTTCAAAACTAGCCAACTTCCAATTATTGTTAATACCACCAAACCATAGTTTCGTATGATGCCTTTGAATACCACTCATTATTTCACCAAAACCTGGTTTATAAACATTTTTTATTTTTTTTCCCAGACTATCAATCTTTGAAATCAAGACTTTCCTTCCCCCTACTCTACCATCAGAACAAGACAAAATTAAAACTGCTATAAATAAACCTAAATATTTTATCATTTTTTAAAATTGTCAGACACTATCCATTCTTTCGTGCCGTGATAATAAGAATAGAATCCTTCTTTGGACTTTCTTCCCAATTTTCCTGCTTGAACCATATTTTTTAATAAGGGACAAGGGGCATATTTTGGATTTCCAAATCCATCATGAAGCACATCAAGAATAGCCAAACAAACATCCAATCCAATAAAATCTGCTAACTGCAATGGTCCCATTGGATGAGCCATACCTAGCATCATCACTGTATCTATTTCTTGTACTCCGGCTACACCTTCATACAATGAATATATAGCCTCATTGATCATCGGCATCAATATTCTATTTGCTATGAACCCGGGATAATCATTGACTTCAACAGGTACTTTACCCAACTTCTTAGAAGTATCCATTATTATTTTGGTCACTTCATCACTTGTACTATACCCTCTGATTATTTCAACCAATTTCATCACCGGTACAGGATTCATAAAATGCATACCTATCACTTTTTCAGGCCTATTGGTAACAGAGGCTATTTTTGTAATGGAAATAGATGAAGTATTACTAGCTAAGATAGCTTTTTCAGGTGCAAAATTATCAATATCTTTAAAAATTTTAAGTTTTAGTTCTACATTCTCCGTTGCCGCCTCTACCACTAGATCTGCGTTTTTTACAGCATATTCAAGATCACTAGTAGTTTCAATTTTACTTAATGCTTTACTTTTATCAGTCTCGGTTATTTTTTCCTTTTTGAGCATTCTATCAAGATTGCGAGTTATTGTCTCAATAGCTCTTTCCAAAGCACTTGCAGAGATATCACAGAGTATGACATCAAAACCTTTCATCGCAAAAACATGAGCTATACCATTACCCATTGTTCCCGCCCCTATTACTGTTATATTTTCCATAGTTGATTTTTTAAATTATTTATTATTTTGCCGCTCAAAGATACAATTAAAAATATGTATAAACAAAAAAAGAATCAATTTCAAAATCAATCTAATTACTCTCAGGCACAATTTATCAACTAACTAAATAACTCTTATAAAATTCAAATATCTTATCCATATCATTTTCAGAGAAAACCACATGCTTATATCCTTCCCAGAGTTTATATTCACACATATTACCACAATTTCCACAAAAAGCACGACTAGCACTACTTGAGGTCACATTGTCATCACTACCGTGTGACATTAATATAGGGTACTTAAGCTTATTTGCCTTAGATAAGGCATACTGACCATATTCTCTGATAGTAGAAAAATATCCGGGCGATATCTTATCATAAGTAAGCGGATCATCAATAAATCTTGCAACAAATTCAGAATTTCTTGACAAATCATCCGGATTGAGTTCCCCCTTCATCACAAGCGACGGAAATAAGTTTTTCCCAATGTTTGCCAAAAACAATTTAAGCTTTGGAGGCTCAAATGCCAATTTCAACCATGGTGAAGAAATAATACTTTTATCAATCCCAACAAGAGTTCTCCTCAATAAATAATTGAGAACAATACTTCCTCCCATACTATGTCCAAATAAATTTATCTGTAATTCCCCGACTTGTTTTCTTGCAAAATCTATAATTCTATCAAGGTCATCTAGGAACAACTCAAAGCTAGACACATGCCCTTTCTTCCCATCAGAAAGCCCATGGCTACGGAGATCATAAGTACAAACAGCATATCCATGATTCGAAAAATAATTCGCAAATTCAACATAATAACCTTGGTGTTCACCATAACCATGAGTTATCACCAAAATCTTATCAAAGTCATTATCTTTTTTATATAATCTCAAACTTAATCCGGTTTCATTTGTGGATTTAATCTTAAACTCTTCAAAATTATTATTATTCATTTCCATATATCGCAATTTAATTA
>JALVAD010000111.1 GCA_027011385.1 Saprospiraceae bacterium
ATATAATATAATCCCGATTTTAGACCTTTAATATCAACAATATATTCACCATTGACCTTTTTCAATTCCAAAAATGTCTTTTTATATACCAAATTACCATAAACATTGTATATCTGTAAAACATCTTTATCTCGATATATTTTATCAGCAACAAATCTAAATTCACCTGAATTAGGATTTGGATATATGTGAACATTTATAACATTGTCATATTCTTCAACAGCTGTAGTGATGATATTTTTCACCGAAACGCTGCTATCACATTTATTTATTGCGATTAATTTTACAGTAACTTCGGATTTATCGTCAAACTTATATATTGGGTTTGCGCTAAAACTATATTTCGTCCCATCAAAATACCATATATATCCTGTACTATTCAAACTTTCATTGATAAGAAAAATAGTATCGTTACTAATAGTATATTCAAAATCCGAAATAGGACTTGATAGAACCCTGACATATCCTCCCTTGGTTAAGGTATCATTTCCATATTGTGAAAAAGCAATCATCTTCACGCTAAAATCACCGGATTCCTGATACAAAACGCTCACTTGTCCATCAATATCATCTATAATTAGACCGTTTTCAAAATTCCATTTTACAGAATCATAATTTTCATTTAATGGTCTAAAAACTACAGTGTCACCTATGCAAACATTCCGATTAGATGTAGAAAATCTTGCTTTGTAAGGGATTTTCACCTCAATAGTATCAGAGTAATATGCTTTCGTACTACAAGTATCTCGATTTGCCCACAGTTCAACAAGATACTTACCCCCTTCTCTATATTTGTGTTTAGGGTTTCTACCTAAGCTGATAAGACCGTCTCCAAATCTCCAAAAATAAGAATTGGACAATTTGGATTGATTTGTGAATTTGACTCTGTTTTTTTCGATAAACTCATATTCAAAATCAGCCGTTGGGCCTTCTATTACTTTTATATAATCTTCTTTAAAAAGTGTATCCCTACCTACTCCATTTATAGCTATCAATCCTACATCATATGTACCAAGGTCATTATATCTCATTTTGGGATATTTATGATAGGCTGTATCTACACCATTTTCGTTTTCAAAAACCCAAATCCATTCATTTGGATGATTGGCAGATTTATCGTAAAACTTCAATTGTCCTCCTACACAAGTAAAATCTTTAAATGCATCGAATTTAGCAACCGGATTTGAATCACCATAACTAGAACAAACATCTAGGCATTCTGCATTATCAACCACTCTATTTATAACTTTATTGGGCTGATCTCCAAATCCCTTAGACAGATTAATTCCTGCTGCTCCTATCAGGTGGCAATAGCTCATTATTGTACCCCCATCAGCCGGAATAATTGGATTATTTTCGTCAAAACAAGACTTGCCTTCTGGGGTTTCGCCGTTTTTATAATAGTATAAATTTCCACAATCATCAATTTGTGAATGATCTCCATTCCACGAACAAGAATGAGTATGCCTAGAACCCAAGTTATGACCTAGTTCATGAGTGATTACCATTGCAGACCAAGAGTAAGCTGGCACATTATTATAAGAATCCGTTATATTGGCATATGCAAAATGTCTAGTCTGAGTACAAAGCCCCTTAATAAAAGCTACTCCCCCAAGCCCTTGCGCTCCAAGAGCCAAGAGCAAACCCAGATCCATATCTTTGTTTTTATTTTTTTCAACAAATTGATTCAATGCTTCGTGAGAAGCTTTGGTGCTATAATTGTCCTTGGTATCCCATACCTTGATTTTAGCAACTTTGATATTAACCCCCTCTTTCTTGTAAAGCAAGGCACTTTCTGCAAATAATCCTAAGACAAAATCCACGGTTCTGCTAATACTTTTCCCATTTTTAATATACAAAGCATAATCAGCTTCCGCATAAAGGTTGATACATTTATTTCCTCTTTTTACTATTTTTTCAATATCGCGCAAATCGTCTATCTTTTCATATTTGTCATCTGTATCACAATAAAAGCTAAGACCTGTATCAAAATCCACGTCACGATAAATGATATACCTATTAGTTTCATCTGAAATCTCACCTATGTTATACACTACACCATCTTTGAAGCTAAGTAATCCCATAATCTTATCATGATAAAAACTAAATGCTCCCATAGCGCTTTTATCTTTAGAAATAGCGGAGAAGTACTTGCCGACAAGATACTCAACTGACTCTTCGTCAGAATTCAACACATCAAATTCATCGTTCACAAGTTCAAATTGAACCAAATCCAAGTCAATTTTGTCCCCGTAATTATTCAAGGGAACAGATGTTGTCAATATCGAATTACCTTCAAGGGATACTTCGTCAAGAAAAGATTGATTGATTTTTGCAACAACTGCATTCTTAATTTTAATATTATTTCTTGAAGATATTGAAGAATAATCAATAGGTTCAAACAAAGATATAAACCTTTGCTGTCCTATAATGTTAGTATTAATAATAATGAAAAGAAACAAGGTATAAAAATATATTTTCATAGATAAATGATTTGCTAATTAATAAAACATAGCATATGAAAATATACTTATTCAACAACAATGGCGTTGAAAATAATAAAACATAATACTATGACTAAATATTACAACATAACTTTGAAATCATTGTTCATTTTCGCACTGCTTATTACAATAAATGTAAGCAATGCTCAAAGTTCAAAAAAAGAAGAGACGAGTAAAGAATTTAAAGAAAAACTATGGTATGGGATCAATATAGGTAATATCAGTATTGGGAGCGGTGTGTTTAGTACCGGACTATCTCTTATGGGTGGATACAAAATAACGAATAGCATAAGAACCGGACTTATTTTACATGGTAATTATGCTTACTATTGGACTAGAGGAAGTGCTCCTAATTACAGAATTTTCGATTTTGGATTTGGTGGACTTCTAAATGCTAATATCTACAGATCCTATTTTGCCCAACTTGAAGTGGATAGGATGTATCTGACTACTTTTGGAACAAATGGGAAATCACAAAATCCATATCTGATGACATATATCGGAGGTGGATATAAATATTTTTCTTCCTCAAAGTGGAGTACGATTCTTACATTATTATACAATGTTAATCCTGATAGTAATCAAATATTTTTTCCACTTGATTACAGGATGGCTTTCGTTTATAATTTTTAAAATTAAATGATTGTTCTTGATAATTGTTTTTAGATTCATTTTTTATTAATTTTGCAAAAATTTAGATTATGATTAAAGGTATTTATTTCTTGCTTGTTAGTTTAGCTTTATTAAGCTCTTGCAATTCAGATACTAAAAAAAATGATGGTTTTGCCAAATCTTCATCCGACATGTCCAAACAGCTGGCAATTCCTACAAAAGACGGTAAAGTAGATACATCAAAAATGGCGATAATTACCTTTGAAGAGACGACTTACGATTTTGGTAAAATCAAGGAAGGTGATTTAGTAAAACACTCATTCAAATTTAAAAACACAGGAACAAAGGATTTATTTCTTCTTTATCACAAGACGACTTGTGGCTGTACAGTCCCAAGCTTCTCAAAAGATCCTTTCAGACCAGGAGACACAGGAGAAATAACAATAGTTTTTGATTCAAAAGGCAAAAAATTAAGCCAAAATAAAAAGGTTAAAATATTTGCAAACACTTTCCCTAATATGTCTACTTTGACAATGAAGGGATATGTAATTCCAAAAGATAAATAAAATAATTAAATAAAAACAAACTTATGATTAACGAAATATTTTTACAATCAGCCGGAGGAGCAGGAATGATGAAT
>JALVAD010000112.1 GCA_027011385.1 Saprospiraceae bacterium
AATAAATATATTCCCTCTTGTAACATATTTAATTCAATTTTATTATTTGAATTATCCAAATTACCTGATTTTATAGTTTCGCCCCAAATATTTGTTAATTTATACTTAACGGATTTCAATATGCTATTACTTAGTTGAACAAAAATATAGTCTTGGGTAGGATTTGGATAAATTTTTATTTTTGATTTCAAGTCACCTTTTGTTGTATAAGTTCCATTTGAAATTTTGATATCTGTATTCCAAAACTCAAACCCTCCTGTTTCTGTCCCGATCAAAATCTCTAGATAACCATCATTGTCAATATCCGCAACTGCCGGAGCTGATTTATTACCGATGTCAATAGCACCATATTTTTTGATGAAAGGAGTTAGCTTATCATATCTGTGACTGACGAAATCTTTGAATATATCAATACCCCCACTTTTGAAACCTGCAAATAAAAGATTATTCTCTTTATCAATATAAGTAGAAAAATAGGCATAAGAAGTATAACTGAAATCTTCATTATAGTCTAATTCGCCATAAAAAGGATTGTTTGGAGAGGTGAATACATCACTATTAAAATTTGCATCGCCTAGATTTCCAGTATTTTCAAAATACACCGCCGCACCAAGATTTTTTTGAGTGTCGTGGAAATTTGAGCCAACACCAATTATTAAATCTCCAAGCCCATCTTTATTGTGGTCAAATATACAGGGAGCAGAAAAGCTTTCAACATCTATATTCTTATAATTAATAATTGGAGCATCAAACTCTAAGGTATTGTCTTTTCCCGCAATATTTTTTAAATAAATCAATGTTCCTGTATTATTACCCAATACCAAATCCATGTCTCCATCTCCGTCCAGATCACCAAATGAAGGCGTGAAATAGTTTAAATCCTTTTGAAAACTAATGCTTGATAAATTCAAATAGTCATTATCTTCAAGCTGGAATTTAGGTTTAGTTTTTGTCCCGGTATTTTTAAAATAATACAATTTTGAGGGGCTTATGTTTTCATATTTTACCTGAGGACTGATTCCAACGACTATATCCAATAAACCATCTGCATTGACATCGACAAATGTTGGGTAAACATTGCCTCCTAAATCCAAGATGTCTCCGACTAAAAAATCATTTTTTACAAACTTGAATTTTGGTTTTTTATTGGATTCTATATTTTTGTAAAAATAGACATTGTTGATGTTCTGCGGACTGTGTGAAATATCATAATCCTCATTTGGAGTGATGATAAGGTCTTTGTTTCCGTCAAAATCTACGTCAATATACGATGCTGCCAAAAAGGATTTAAGGGCAATAGGTTTATCATAGCTAGGGAAATGCCTATCGATTTCGGTCATCCACGCATTTTTTGCATCTCCACCATTTCTTAAAAATATTAATGAATCATATTCAATATCTCCAATCAGTACATCGTAATCTCCATCATCATCAATATCAAAAATAAGAGTGGTTGAACCAGCATGTCTTGGTGCTATAAATAATTGGTCAGCGCATTGATATCGTTTTTTGCTAAGATGGATTTTTGAAGAAAAATTATCTTCTACAAATCTTCCCCAACAATTATTCGTAAAAATAAATAGAAAGCTATCCAATGATATTTTTTTTTCTACACAAATATTTTTATATAGTTTTACACTTTTTCCTGTCGAAAATGTTAATACATCTAAATCTCCATCATTATCGATATCTATAATAGAGGGTATATCGCTTTGTAAATGTTCTATTTCAAAATGGCCTATACCTGAACTTTTTTTTCTGGACAACACGTCTTTACTAAAATACGGATTTTTATATTTTTCAAAATGTATTTTACCATTTGATTCTACTGCTTTCCAAGCTTCAATGTCAGTTGAGCCTGAAGATTTGAATAAATCCTTTAGACCATCATGATTGTAGTCTACCAAAAGCATCCAATATTCAATAGGAGGAAAACTGGAAATATATTCCGGTGCAAAAACATATTTTCCGTTATTATTGATAAAAACACTCAGTTTGTTGCCTACACGGTCAAATACGATAAGATCTTCTACTCCATCTAGATTGATATCCATTTTATTGAAATGGGGAGCATTAAGTCCTCCAGTAAAAGGGTATTCAATTGTTTTTCCATCAATACTAATTTTACAATCGTATCTTGATATATTTTGAGCAGAAAGATTAAGTGATAACAAAAGAAAAAACAGTAAGATTGGGGAAGTTTTCATAGGATTGGATTTTTAGTTCAATTTCTGAACGTCTTAATCAACGCAATATTTTATTTATTTTTTCATTTATTTAATGTAGAAATGGTCTATATAGTACATGCTCGAAAACTGGTAATCTTTTGATTTCAGACACTATTTTATATTTTTTTTGTATAGGATTAGACTGTTTCACTAAAAAAAATGTTAATATTCATGTTGATATTACTATTTTTTATTATATATTTAATAAATTTGTAGCTGATTGCGTTAAGGTAAAAAAAATAATATGACAGTACCTACATTATATATGGAGGAGGAGAATAAAAAACAAGGACTTAGAATATCTATTACTTTACACGTTTTGATTCTTTTAATCGCTTTGTACCCGATATTAAAAGATGATCCAAATGAAAATATCGATAAGCAATTTGCTATCGCTATTAGGTTTGACCAAGGACCATCTGCCAATAGTTTCAAAGGGATGGCAGCAGAAGGAGCTCAAAGGAAAAGGAACGAAAGGGTAGAAAGAATAAGAACCACTCCTGCTGAAAGAGTAGAAACTAAAAGTACACCAAAACCTGTTAAAACTCCTCAAGTAAGAACTCCGAAACCCAAAGTGCCAACTGCACCTATGGAATCGGAGATATTTGAAAAAGAAATTGAAATAGAAGCAGTAGAAAGTGTACCGGAGGTGGTAAATGAAGTACCAAAGAAACAGGTTGACAGCAAACATGAAAAGGTGACTCCTTTGGAAACAAATGATTCTCCTAGTGAAATAGAGGATGTCCCTTCTCAAGTACCGGCTTCTGTTCCAAGCGCAAGCAATGGAGGTGGTAATAATTCTTCATCGCCTTCTAATCAAGATGGAACAGGTACAGGGCAGGGTAAGAAAGGAAATGGTAAAGGTTATCATAAATCAGGTAATGACAGCAGCTCGGGAATTGGAACAGGAGGAGCAGGAAATGGTGCATTTGATGGCACGGGAAAGGGAATATTCGGTAGGCAGCCGGTAAATAGACCTCGTCGTAGTAGATTGCTGCAAAGCAAAAATGGAAAAATTGTGATGAAAGTTTGTATAGACAGAAGAGGCAGATCCACATTTGTGGACTTGATAAAAAGAGGTACTACTATTCATGATAAAAAGGTGATTAGGGAGGCTATTGACTATGTCGGAAGGTTTATTTGGGAGGAAGACCCCAATATCAAACAAGAGCAATGCGGTCGATATACCTTTAGAGTTGATAACCAAACCAAGTAGTGTCTGCAAGAAAATACATCAAATTTCTGATAATTTATTTTATTTGTTTCAAACTAATTTCGACTATTTCTTGTTTATAGGAATACTGATTTGTTTTGTCAGTATTCAAAAGTGATAAATTTATGCAAAAATATAAATTCAAAAGCCTAAAAACATATTCTTCCACAGAGTGGTTGGCAAATGCATTGAAGAAATATAGAAAGGTTTTCCTAAGGCAAAATGTTGATTATATCTATTTTGAGATGGCATTGTACAATTTGCAGTTTGAAAAAGAAGATTGGACTGCGGAATTTAGTATAAGTTGCTATAAAAAAGAGAAGGGAGATATTAAGAAAATATGTGATTTGGATTTTGAACGAGAAGTATCGTCTGCTGCTGATGTTTTTTACTTGAGAGAAGGATGGGGGAATTCTAAAAAAGGAGTGTTTTGGAAAAAAGGTGAGTATTTTTGGGAGGCTAAAGTAAATGGCGAATTAATAGGTGTTAAGACATTTTTTATTGAAGAATTGGAGATAGATTCTGAAGAAATTCCAGAAGGATTGTTGGAATTGAGCAAATTGAGTCTGACGGAGGGCTTTAATAACGATGGATTTAATAACAAAAAAGAATATAAGGCATTTAATTCTGAAAAAACTAGATTTGTATATGTCAATATGGAATTTGAAAACATGTACGAATTTGATCTTGATTGGAAAGGCGAAATATTTTTGATATTTCACACGGAGAGCAGAGAGTTAAAAGGAGTAGCTAGCAAACTTGTAACAGTTAAAAATGACGATGATTTATTTGAAGTGTCATTAGGTTGGGGTGCAGAGGAGACTGGATCATGGTTCAAAGGATCATACACAGTTGATATTATGGTTTTTGACAGGCATATTGCCAGTGTTAGATTTGATGTCGGGGAAGAGTTTGTAGAAGGCTCACCTTTGGTATTCTTTCCCGAAGATATATCGCCTATTGACTTATCAATGAAAAATGTAGATGATAATGTAAGTCTAGAAGAGCTGATGGCAAAACTAGATTCACTAATAGGTTTGGAGGGAATCAAAACACAAATTAGGAATCATGCAAAGTATATCCAATTTATAAAATTAAGGAAAGATAAAGGTTTTAAGGAAGAAAACGATATCGACATCCATATGGTTTTTATGGGTAATCCCGGGACTGGTAAAACCACTGTTGCGGAAATGATGGGTATGATTTATAAAAAAATGGGAGTTTTATCCAAAGGTCATGTTCATTCTGTTGACAGAGTTGATTTAATAGGGGAGTATATCGGACAAACCGCCCCCAAAGTTAAACAAGCGATTAAGGATGCAAAGGGAGGTGTGCTATTTATTGATGAAGCTTATTCTCTTTCAAGGGAGAATAGTGATAGTAAAGATTTTGGAAGAGAAGTTATAGAGATATTGGTAAAAGAGATGTCAGATGGAGATGGCGATTTGGTTGTGATTGCAGCCGGTTATCCCAAAGAAATGGAGTATTTTATAAAATCCAATCCCGGGTTGAAGTCCAGATTTAAATTGTTTTATAATTTTCCTGATTATCTACCTCAGGATCTTTCTAAAATTGCAATGATAGCAATGGAGAAAAAAGAGATTGTTCTGACTGAAGATGCTCAAAAAAAGATTGATGATATTATTGTCAAAGCGTATAGAGATAGAGATAAGACATTTGGAAATGCCCGCTATGTCTATGATCTGATAGAGAAAGCTAAAATCAATATGGCTTTGCGTGTGATGGAAATGGAAAATCGTCATGAACTTGAAGCTGATATTTTACGTACCGTTATGTTGGAAGACGTCGAAAAGATTGAAATAGAAAAAATAAAGTCAATACCGAAGATTCCTATTGACGAGACCCTTTTACAAGAAGCCTTTGACGAATTAAATAGTCTTATTGGGCTTGAAAGGGTCAAGCAAGAGATTATTGAGACAGTTGGTGTAGTGAGATATCATATCGAAACGGGCAAAGATGTACTTAATAATTTCTTTCTGCATACGGTATTTATTGGCAATCCGGGGACAGGAAAGACAACTGTTGCAAGGATTTTGACTAAAATATATAAGGCTCTTGGCATTTTGGAGCGTGGGCATATGGTTGAGACAGATAGACAAGGGCTGGTAGCAGGATTTATCGGACAAACAGCTATCAAAACTGTGGAGAAAATTGATGAAGCAATGGGAGGAGTACTTTTTATTGATGAAGCTTATTCATTATCGGCAGGAGGTACTGGAGCTGATTATGGCAATGAAGCTATCCAGACTTTATTAAAAAGAATGGAGGATAAAAGAGGAGAGTTTTTTGTATTTGTTGCGGGATACCCCGAAAATATGGAGAGCTTTCTTAAAACTAATCCGGGTCTGCAATCCAGGTTTGATAAGATATTGAAGTTTGAAGATTATTCTACACAGCAGTTGTTTGATATAGCAAATAGTATGTTTGATGAGAAAGGATTAAGCTTGTCAGAAGAGGCTAATGGTATATTATTAGAATATTTGGTTGATATTACAAGGAAGAAAGATAAGTATTTTGGCAATGCAAGAAAAGTGAGAAAAGTCGTGATTGAGATTACCGAAAATCAGAATATTAGGATTTCCACACTAGCTAAAAGCAAGAGGAAAGATTCTGAAGTAAATCAAATATTGCCGGAGGATATATCAAAAGTGATGGATAATACCAAAGTAATTTTTGATAAGAAAAGTATTGGATTTAGAGCTAAAAGTGAAAATTGATTTCGAGATTTTTATTCAGATCTTTTTTAATAGGGTTTAAGACTCGCAAGCGCGATAGCGATTGTGAAGCCGTTTCTGTAATGATGTATCAAAAATCAATTGAGTAAATCTCACTTGATATTGAAATAAGAAGCTGTCTAAAAAGCATCCCTTGTGATTTTCAAAAACCAATCTTTTTAGACAGCCTCAGTAGTGCATTTTTATAAGAAGCGAGGTCAGAGACACTCGCTTATTGGGGCTTATCAATGGACTTATGGGAAAGGTAAATGCGGGTTGGTGGCTACTCCAGTTTCGGAACAAAGAGGAGAAAAGGGAGGCTGGGAGGCAGCGTGGCAAAAAAAGGCAATATCATAAGGGGGTTATATTAGAGAGCGGTTGAGCTGAATAAGCGAAAAATGAAATGCACCAGATGTGCTTTAGCTTAGTTCAAATCGTGTTTTTTGCTGAAGACAATACCTATTAGTAGTACAATAGTCGCTACAATAAAACCTGGAACAAATGATGATTTAGCTTGAAATTTTTCCGGATTCAATAGCCCAAAAATGAAAAATGCTACGTTTACTACAAAACCTGCAATTATACTATACAAGGCTATTTTGCTGTAATATTTTGCGTTTTTATCAATTAAAGCGAATAGTGTAATCGGTACAAATATTGATATCGTGCTTAGTCCCAATACCATCAAATCAACTATATGTGGGAAGGAAAGGGCAATAAGCATAGCGATAATTCCAAAAAGCAATGTCGCAATCCTTATCCAAAAGCCTTGCTTTGTTATTTTCTGCTTATTGTTCCAAAAATCTTTGACTGCTGAAATAGATATTATATTGAGGAAACTATCGCTCGATGACATTAATGCTGAGAGCATTCCAACAACGGCAAAAGCTAATAAGAACCCTTGGCTATGTCTGCTTATAAATATATATGCTACATCTTTTGGGCTATTAATATCACTGACTGTTAGTTTTATTGCCATACCTACCAAGGGAAATATTATATAAAAAGGCAACATGCCAAGCCCGGAAATTATGCTAACTTTTCTAGCAGTTTTAGCGTCTTTAGCAGCTAAAATCCGTTGCCAAATATCCATTCTTACCAAAACTGACCATGATAAAAATACTAATAACCCGATTAAAAATGTATATCCGTAATGTGTACCGGTGAGAAATTCAATAGGTAGTTCACCGAGTCTTTGTAAGTGATTTGTATCAATCCAAACTCCCGGAATGAAAATTAAAACTATCATTATAATAATAGCGATAAATTGTATCAAATCTGTGATAATGACACCGGATAATCCCGCAATAGCAGTATATACTATGACAATCAGCGCAGATATTACAGTTGCAGTATTGTGCTCAAGCTCAAAACTGAATTTTAATATACTAGCCATAGCCACAAATTGTGCGGCAAGCATAAAGAAAAATATAAAAATATTAACTCCACTAACAGTCATTGAGAAAGTTCTAGAGTAGTTTTTTGAATTACCGGGATTGTATATGAAGTTTAGGTAATGTGGAAAGCTGTAGATTTTATTCTTAGCTCCAAAATCTCTAATTTTACCAGCATACTTACTCATAATAAAGAATCCAATTACATATGCTAGTCCGATTCCAACTGCAGCAAAACCCGATTCATAGCCCAAAGCCATTAAGCCAATTGAAGTTCCGCCACCAACAAAAGTGGCAAGGGTAGTTGCTATTAATGGAATTGTTGAGGTATTTCTATTATTCACCATGTACTGCTCCATATCCATGCTTCGGACATGCCTTAGCGATATTAAAACGATTAATAATAAATATGCAATAATCCAAATTAATAACCAATTCATGTCACAAATATAAAAGCTTAGTTGAATTTCACAAAAAAAGGATAGATATGTTTTTTTTAATTAACTTTGCAGACAAATAAAATTAGTCTATGGAAACTTTATTAGAAATTGTCAAAATTACTGTTCCTGCTTTAGTTGTTTTTTTAACAGTATATATACTTATGAAATATCATTATTTGAAAGTATATACTATGGAGAAAATGAAGTTGAAAAATGAAAATTCTAATAGGACATTGCCTTTAAGACTGCAAGCATATGAGAGACTAGCACTTTTTTGTGAGAGAATATCACCTGAAAATATGCTTTTGAGATTTCGAAAGGACGCAACAACAGGAAAAGATTTAGAGCAATTGTTGATTTTAGCTATAAAGCAAGAATATGATCACAATCTTACTCAACAAATATATGTTTCTGAAAGTCTTTGGAGTATAATAGAGATATGCAAAAATCAAGTAATTGAGTTGATTGCTAGAGCAGCAAAAACTCCTGATTCAGATGATCCGAATGTTTATTCTGAAATAGTTTTAACAGCATTAGACGAGAGTAATCCCGTTAAAACTACACTTAAGGCGATAAGAAACGAAGTGGAAATCTATTTTAGTTAAAAATTTTAAGCTGATGAAAAAATATCTATTTATAGTATCATTATTTATACTATTATCTTCCTGCAAAACATACTACACAGTTGATAATACCAAAAGCTCTTTCAATAAAATAGATAAAAAGCTAGATAGTAAAGATTGTTCGGATATTGATAATATTATTGCACCATATAAAGATAAATTATCGAAAAAGATGAATGAAGTTCTGGGGTATTCTGATGGACTAACCAAAAATCAACCCGAATCTACTTTGGGGAATTGGATCGCAGATGCGATAGTATCCGGTGCTGAGAGAATTAGTTCTGTAAAAGTGGATTTTGCAATCCAAAATTACGGAGGTGTACGAATAAAAGATTTGGCTGAAGGAGAGATTACTTTAGGTAAAATATACGAGTTAATGCCTTTCAATAATTATGTTGTGATACTTGAAGCTGGCGGTGCTACAACCAAACAATTATTGGATATAATGGCTTCAAGAGGAGGATGGCCCATAAGTAAATCCGTTCATTATAAAATTATGGATGATAAGGCTATCGATATAATGATAAAAGGGAAACCTTTCGATGAAAGTAAAACTTATACTATTGCTTTACCCGATTATATCGCAAATGGAGGAGATAAATGCTATTTTCTAAAAAATGCCAAAAGGATCGATACGGATCAAGTTCTTATCAGAGATTTATTGGCAGAAGAAGTGAAAATAGCTGCTAAAAGAGGAAAGCATATCAATGCTAAAATAGAGGGTAGGGTAGTTAAATGAAAATCAATTAGTATGAAGATAGTTTTTATGGGAACTCCGGAATTTGCTGTTCCTTCGTTAGATATATTGATAAAAAATGGATATAATATAGTGGGAGTTGTTACTTCTACTGATAAATATGGGGGTAGGGGAATGAAGAAGTTGATAGAGTCAGATGTAAAAAAATACGCATTGAAACATGGATTGAAAATTCTACAGCCAAAGAATTTAAAAGATCCTGATTTTATTGGAGAACTAAAGAGCCTTAAAGCCGATCTCCAAATTGTTGTTGCATTTAGAATGTTACCCGAAATTGTATGGAATATGCCACCGCTGGGGACATACAATTTGCATTCCTCATTGTTGCCAAAATTTAGAGGGGCTGCTCCTATCAATTGGGCTATAATCAGAGGTGAAAAAGAGACAGGCGTTACTTCTTTTAAACTTCAACATAAAATCGATGTTGGAGATATACTTTTTCAAAAAAAAATATTGATTGGGGAAGATGAAACAGCGGGAGAATTGCATGACAGGCTTATGGAATTAGGAGCTGAAGTCGTACTGAAAACAGTTGAAGCCATAAAAATGGGAAAGGTCGCACTAAAACCTCAGGATTCTACCAAAGCGAGTTCGGCGCCTAAAATATTTAACGATGATTGCAAAATAAATTGGGATAAAAGCAGTGGGGAAGTTTATGATTTTATCAGAGGACTTAGCCCCTATCCCGGAGCTTGGACATCACTTGATGATAAACTATTCAAGATATTCATATGTTCAAAAATAGAAAGTAATGATAGTGTTGACCCCGGAATGATTGATACTGACAACAAAAAATACTTAAAAATAAAAACCAAAGATGGTTATATAGATGTGAAAGAAGTAAAAATGCAGGGGAAAAAGAAAATGGATATAAAATCTTTTCTGAACGGTTACAAAATCAAAGAGGACAAGCTAATATTAAAATCCTAAAGAAAACAATTCATCAATAGCCTCTGATATGTTTTTGAAAATATTTAAGTCACTTGATTCAAACTCTTCATCTTCATATCTTACTTCTGTGTCAATTGAATTGGCAGAAATATTTGCAACTGCCTTTTTGTTGTTTGATATGTGATAATCTCCATACAAAAATGCTGTGGAAATCAAAGAAAATATAGCTATAAGTACAATGAAACTATGTTGCTTGATAAATCTTTTCATATCATTATATTTGTTTGTATACATAGATAACGTCAAAATCCGGTAAAAGTTACAGATTTGTTAATTTTTTCTTAATGTTTATCAAAAATTTGTATTTTGTCCTCACCACCTGATGAAACATATACAAATGAATTTCATAGGGCAGGCAAGCCATATCCTTTAAATAGTATTTTTATTTATTAAAAAATACAGAAAAGAGAGGGAGAAATAACCTTATAAAAGACTAGAAGTTAAACCCGAAAATTAAGCACTTTCCAACACCCCTTCTCCTTTAACATTAAATTTAAAAAAAACTAAAAACTTATTAAAAGAAGAAGGGATCGGGGGATGAGGATAAAAATAGATATAAAAAAAAGAGCTTGTCAAAAGACAAGCTCTAAATATATTTGAGATTCTGCATGAAAGCAGAATCTATTTTGCTATACATAACCTTGAGCAATCATTGCATCAGCAACTTTTACAAATCCTGCAATATTTGCACCTCTTACATAATCAACATAATCTCCATCTTTTCCGTGGTTTACACAGTTATTGTGGATATTTACCATGATTCCATGAAGTTTTTCATCAACTTCCTCTCTTGTCCAAGACAATCTCAAACTGTTTTGTGACATTTCCAATCCTGATGTAGCAACACCACCCGCATTAGATGCTTTACCTGGAGCATAAAGTATTTTTGCTTTTTGGAATACTTCAATTGCTTCAGGAGTAGAAGGCATATTTGCTCCTTCTGAAACAGCTATTACACCGTTTTTCATTAAGTTTTCAGCATCTGCTTTTGATATTTCATTTTGTGTAGCTGAAGGGAATGCCAAATCAGCTTTTATATGCCATGGTCTTTTTCCTTCAAGGTACTCAACTCCGTATTTATCTGCATATTCTTTGATTCTACCTCTTCTATTGTTCTTAAGATCCATGATATAAGCTAATTTTTCTCTATCAATTCCGTTTGGATCATAAATTGTTCCTGATGAATCAGAAGCTGTTACTGGGATACCACCGTAGTCCAATACTTTTTCTATAGTATATTGTGCAACATTACCTGAACCTGAAACCAATACTTTTTTACCTTCGATTGAATCTCCTTTGGTTGCAAGCATCTCTTTCATGAAGTATACAGAACCGTATCCTGTAGCTTCAGGTCTTATCAAACTACCTCCCCAAGAAAGTCCTTTACCTGTAAGAACTCCTGTAAATTCATTTCTTAGTTTTTTGTACATTCCAAATAGGAAGCCGATTTCTCTACCTCCAACACCTATGTCACCTGCAGGTACATCAGTGTCAGGTCCTATGTGACGGAATAATTCTTGCATAAACGCTTGTGTGAATCTCATTACTTCATTATCTGATTTTCCTTTTGGATCAAAATCAGATCCTCCTTTACCACCACCCATTGGAAGAGTAGTCAAACTGTTTTTCAAAACTTGCTCGTATCCTAAAAATTTCAAGATACTTAAGTTTACTGTTGGGTGAAATCTCAATCCACCTTTATAAGGTCCTATCGCACTGTTAAACTCAACTCTGTATCCTTTGTTTATTTGGATATTGTTGTTGTCATCTGTCCATACAACTCTAAATTGAATTACTCTTTCAGGTTCTGCAATTCTTTCCAATAATTTCAATCCATGATATTCAGGATGCTCATTGATATAAGGAATTACTACTTCTGCAACTTCATGTACTGCCTGATGGAATTCAGGTTGGTTAGCGTCTCTCTTTTTAAGCCCCGCCATAAAGTCATTTAAATTATATTCTGCTGCCATAACTTAATTGTTTATAAAATGATTAAATTTAATTATAAAAATTCAGTATTATCACCCCTTTGGTGAAAATCTGGGATAAAAATAAAATTAATATTTGGTTTAACAAAAAAAATGAAGGATGAAAATTAATTTTATTCTGTTATTTGA
>JALVAD010000113.1 GCA_027011385.1 Saprospiraceae bacterium
TAAAAATGAAAAGGAAGTATCTAAATTATGTAACAATAGTAATTGCGATTTTCGCTATTGTTGTTGCATTAACATCTTGTCATAAAGGATATGGTTGTCCTTATGACTTCTAGTTTGAAATCTGTTAAAAAAATCATAAAATAGCTATTTTGAATTTTCAAAGTAGCTTTTTTTTATTTTTATTGCTAATAACTTGATAGTTACAAAAAATAACTATACATTTGCGATCTTATTTACCGTACATTGATAGAAATGTATGGTTTTTTTATAATCCCGGTGTTCGTTTAGCGAATTATCCGGGTATGGTTAAACCAAGTAAATTATTTAAAATGGCAGTAAAAATTAGACTGGCTCGTAGAGGTAGAGCAAAAAGACCTTTTTACCATATTGTAGTAGCTGATGCAAGAGCTCCAAGAGATGGTAGATTTATTGAGAAAATCGGAGTTTATAATCCACTTACATCTCCTGCAACTATTGAATTAGATAGAGACAAAGCTTTTGATTGGTTGATGAAGGGAGCAATTCCAACAGAAACAATGAGATCTATTTTGAGATTTAAAGGCGTTTTGTACAAAAAGCACTTACAAGGTGGAGTGAAGAAAGGAGCGTTGACACAAGAACAAGCAGACAAGAAGTATCAAGAATTTATTCAAACCAAAGAAGCAAATATTCAAAAGCGTTTTGAAGAAGTTCGAAAAGAAAAAGATGCTCTCAGAAGAAAAGTAGCAGGTGTTGATATGCCGATGAATGTTGCTTCAGTTGAAGTAAAAGAAGAAGAATAAATAAATAGATTTATTTAGTGCTTTAAGCACAAAAATTTTAGTGTTTTTTTATAAGAATACCTGATAAAGCCTTTGATGTTTTATCAGGTATTTTATAATCATATCGAAAAAAATTAAAAAATATAATAATTATGGAGACTTTATCAAAAGACTATAAGAAAGAACTTGATTCAATAAAGGAGGAATTACTTAATTCCGATGAACTTTCTACATATCTGGATACAGAAGAAGAAGAAGATTATAAGGAATTGCAGACTAAATTTGAGCCCAAACTTGAAGGACTACATGCGAAAGTTGCAGATAAAGATCCACTACAGATGATTTCACTTGAAAAAGAGATGCTGAATGAAGATCTAGAAGGCTTGTTTTTACCTAGGATTTTAGGCTATTCTGTTTTGAGAGGAGAATTAAATGAGCATTATAAGTACAAATATGCTCAACATCATTTCAATGATATTTTGGTTGCAATAGCTAATTCGCCAAACTTTGATTATTTGAGATTGAGAATAGGACAAACTATCCAAATAGGTTTTGCTCTTAGTACTGATATCTGGGTAACGGATTTATTGAGCAAAGTCAATAACAAGAATGTAAGGAAGTATTTGCAAAAACAGAGGGTTTCCAGTTATTATGATCCTAAGGTAAGAGAAGTCGCTTATAAAAGCTACTACAAACAATTTGAGCATTTTAATTATAAATATGCTCCATTTCCTAAAAATATTGCGGAATTGAAGATGTATGGAAATGTATTGAAGGAGTTTTTGTTGTATCGTGCTGCTTCTGATTATGACAATAGCAGTTTGGTAGCAAATATCAACGAATTTCTGAACAAAGAAGAATTTGTTTTTGAGCCTGAATTTATCAAGATTACTTTGGTTTTGGGTATGTATTTTGATTTAAAAGAGACTAACTTTAATAAATTAACAAATGTATTTAATAGACTGAGAAAAGGAAAAGAGGATTTTGATACTGAATTCTTTAATTATTACTTGCAATTTGTAGATGATAAAGCCAATTTTAAGATAGATGCTGTTGGTAATTTATCTAAATTTATTGATAAATCAATTGACGACGAATTGACTACATTCTTTAAGCTGATGGATGTAGTGTATGAGAATGGATATGTCGCTGTGGAAACCATAGATGCGATTAGACAGTATTACAATACACATGAATGGCTATCCAATCACAATAGGTGTTTGAGGCATTCCTTGTTGAATAGATTTTCTAAGTTTTTTAATAATTTATCTGAAAAGGATTATCATGAGTTTTTTGAGATGTTTAAAACATTTGCTATCTATATGGATATTTTTTCCAACGAAAAATTCAATCAGAATATTAAGAAAATAAGTATGGATTATGTCAAAAGGATAATGAAGGTCTATACTGATAAAAGAGGGAGAGAATATCAGGATGTTAAGAAATTTGTGATGAGTACTTTTGTGGATTTAAAATTGTACAAGCAAAAAGAACTGGTTGAGTTTTTTAAAACAAAAAGAAAAAAGAAAGTATCTTAAAAAATACAAGTAATGTATACATTTGACGAGTTAAAAAGTATTTTTACTGACTATATCAAGCAAAACCATTTTGATAAAGAGCCTTGGGGTCTATATGATCCGGTGAATTATCTGATGAGTCTTCATGGAAAAAGAATCAGACCTGTTGCATGTCTCATGACAGCAAATATCTTTGAAGATAATGTGTCAAAAGCACTGCCAATAGCTTATTCAATTGAGATGTTTCACAATTTCACCTTGATGCATGATGATATTATGGACGATGCCGATTTGAGGCGATCAAACGAAACTGTTCATGTAAAATACAATGTAAATACAGCTATTTTATCAGGAGATTTGATGATGATAATGTCATATAAGCATTTGATTGATTGCTGTGATGATTTGGTATTGAAGGATAAAATCCTTAAACTTTTTACAAATACTGCAATTGAGGTTTGTGAAGGACAACAATACGATATGGATTTTGAAACTGATGATAATGTATCGATATCTAAATATCTATTGATGATAAAACTCAAAACTGCTGTATTGGTAGCCGCGACTTTCAAAGCAGGAGCTATAATGGGAGGAGCAAGTGATGAAGATACTGACAATTTGTACAAGTATGGTTTGAATTTGGGTCTTGCATTTCAGATTCAAGATGATATTTTGGATACATATGGCGACCAAAGCACTTTCGGAAAGAAAATTGGTGGTGATATCATTCAAAATAAAAAGACATATCTCTATCTTAAAGCACTTGAAATAGCGAATAAAGACACAGCGAATAATCTGAGATCACTTTATAATAATAATTCAATATCAGATGAGGATAAAATAAGAGAGGTAAAAGATGTTTTCAATAGATTGAATGTCAAAGACCATGCGGATAGTTTAGTTGCAGAACTAACCGAGAATGCAATGGATCACTTCAGTGCACTTTCCGTACCAAAGGTAAAACTGGAAGAAATAAAAAAACTAGCCGAATATCTTCTTAAAAGGAGTTTGTAAAATAGAAAATAACCATTAGTTAATTCGAATTAACGGAAAATCTTTAGTCATCTCCGATACTTTCATATCTTTCTTTGCTATTATCAAATAATATCCACCACCACCGGCGCCGCAAAGTTTTATCGAAATATCTTCTTTTGACAGGATATTTTCCCAAACTGGTTTTAAACCGGATATTATCATTTCTTCAAAACCTTGAAATTGTAGTTGAGATATCTTTTTGAATAATGCAAATACTTTATGGGGATTGTCGTTTTTTATTTCCCCGATTATTTTGTTATTGCAAAAAGTTAAAGGCTTGAGAATTTTATTTTGATATTTTTCTGATTGTATTTTTCTTTTAAAAATATTCACAAATTTCTTTGTACTTCTGGAAATATTTGAATCAAGTAAGTAAAAGTTAAAATCTCCTAAATCTAAGATGTTTTTATCGTAAGTTTCAATTTTTGAATCTACAATATTG
>JALVAD010000114.1 GCA_027011385.1 Saprospiraceae bacterium
TTCCTCTGTATCAATAATGGAATCTAGCATAGATAATTTAAAATAGAAATATCTACAAATATTACGAAAAATTACTAAGTTTGCCGGTAGACACAAAGTTAAAACAAATAATGACATTTCAAAATAACCAAGTACATTTCATTTATCATTTTTTTTTGATCTTTCCAAAAGAAATTTTACCACGAAATATCCTCACCTGTTTTTATTTAACCAAGGTTTTCACATACTGCTATTCACATTCATCACAATGTACAGCAAGAATATTGCATACCTACGGCACGCATTTTAGTTAATAGGGATTATTTACCCATGTGTTGTGCCTCATTGCACAATTAATCGAGTATGTAGGAGTGAACTGATTGTTTTCATAATAGAGATGTCTGTACGCATATTAGAATCAACATGCAATGCGGAAAGATGAAATACTCCAAAAAAACCTGTAATTACTGTTTATTTTACTATATTTGTAGATGTATTTTTTATTTATATAAAATAGATTGTATTATGAAAATTCGATATAGATTTACACTCATATTCATTATAATAATTAGCTCGTTTGGTTTTGCAAAAACACCACTTAAAAGGAATAAACCGTTCCTTCATATAATACCAAAACCTGTAAGCATAATCAAACTAAAAGGCTCCTTTAAATTAAACAAAGATACACGTATTGTATTTGACACACTGGATTTTGGAAAAAGATCAATCGCTGAGTTAATTCAGAAAGCATTACCTTTTGAAGCAAAATTTGAATTATTGGATACTTTTGAATATACTAACGCGATAATATTGACCCTTGATGATAATATCGAAAATAAAGAAGGTTATCAATTGAAAGTTACTAAAAAAACAATTGAATTAAAGGCGAAAACCGATGCCGGACTGTTTTATGCTGCTCAATCACTTGCTCAAATAATCTATTTTGACTCTAAAAAGAATAAAATTCCATCAGTTCAAATTGACGATTACCCACGATATGAATATAGAGGATTACATTTGGATGTTGGAAGACATTTTTTCCCTCCCGCATTTGTAAAAAAGTATATAGATTTGATGTCATTGTATAAATTTAACAGATTTCATTGGCATCTGACAGAAGATCAAGGATGGAGAATAGAAATTAAAAAATACCCTAAGCTTACCAAAATCGGTGCATTTAGAGATAGTACAATGATGGGTAGATACAGTGATAAACCTAGAAAATTTGATCATACCAAATATGGAGGTTTTTATACTCAAGAGGAAGTAAAAGATATTGTAAAATATTCTCAAGATAGGCATATCACAATAGTTCCTGAAATAGAAATGCCGGGTCATAGTCGTGCAGCATTGGCAGCTTATCCCGAATTGGCTTGCACCAAAGGCCCATTTAGTGTGATGTCAATATGGGGAATCTCAAATGATATTTATTGCCCTTATGAAAAAACATTCAAATTTTTAGAGAATGTTCTGACAGAAGTAATAGAATTATTTCCGGGTGAGTATATACATATCGGAGGCGATGAAGCACCAAAATCAAGATGGAAAGAAAGTGATTTCTGCCAAAACTTGATAAAAGAAAAGGGCTTAAAAGATGAACATCAGTTACAGAGCTATTTTATCCAACGTATCGAAAAGTTTGTGAATTCCAAGGGAAGAAAAATCATAGGTTGGGATGAGATTTTGGAAGGAGGATTAGCTCAAAATGCTGCCGTGATGTCTTGGAGAGGAGAAAGTGGAGGAATCGAGGCTGCAAAACAACATCATAAGGTAGTGATGACCCCCGGAAATTATTGCTATTTTGACCATTACCAATCTCTGGATAAAAATGAACCGCTTGCAATTGGAGGATTTACTCCTTTGGAAGAAGTATATTCATATAATCCGACACCAACGGTATTGAGTGATGATGAAGCTAAATACATTATGGGAGCTCAAGGAAATATGTGGACGGAATATATTCCCACAGGAGAATTGATAGAATATATGGTATATCCCAGAGCCATCGCCTTATCAGAAGTGGTATGGTCACAACCCGAAAAAAAAGATTATAAGGATTTTGTACGAAGACTGCTTCCTCATATGGAAAAATTAAAAAAAGATGGAGTCAATGTTGCAAACCATCTTGGCGACATAACTGCAAAGTTTACCAATACCGGTAATAGCATTTCTGTCCATCTCCAAACATCAATCGATGATTTTGATATCCGCTATACCACCTCAGGAGCAAAACCGACAATTAAATCAAAAAAATTCAAAAAAGATTTTGAAATTGATTCAGATACAAATATAAAAGCAATTTCTTTTTATAAAGATAAAAAAATGGGGTATGAATTGAATCGAAAGATTAAAATGCATAAAGCTGCGGGTAAAAAGATGAAACTGTTAATAAAACCAAGCAAAAAATACTATAAAGGTGGCGAAAATGCACTAATAAACGGAATACTTGGAAGCAATTCCAGATATGCAGACGATCAATGGCTAGGCTTTAACGGCACCGATTTTATCGGTATAATTGATTTGGGTAAAAGAATGCCGATAAGAAAAATCTTTATGAGATTTTACAACAGCAAAGGTGCATGGATTTATCCCCCAAAAGAAATAGAAATATTGGTATCAGATGACAATGTGAATTTCAAAGTCGCAGGAGCATTTAAACTCAAAGAATATGATAAATCAAATATTCTTTCTGTACCTATTCGTTTATTAAGGACAACATATACCAGATATCTTAAAATAAAAGCGATTAATTACGGAACAATCCCTAAAGGAAGGCAAGGAGGAGGACATAAACCATGGTTATTTATTGACGAAATTATTGTAAAATAACAATCTTTGATATTAATAAATTTTCATTGACAGAAAAAATATCCACTGGTTTTATACACTTTATTGGATACTCCCAAAAATTGATTCAATTTTGATTCCCCTTGATCCTTTAGCTAACACCAAAGATTTCTTTAAATTCATTGAGAGTATTTCCGACTTTGCCTTTGTTGAATTTTCAAAAAGATTTATTATTTCACTTTTTATCCTAGATGCTTTATATGCATTGATAAATTCACTACCAACCAAAACTATCTTTTTGAAACTATTCTCTTTTATCACAAAATCAATAATCCTTCTATGTTCGACCAAACTCACATCTCCTAGTTCAAGCATATCTCCAAGAACTAAAATTTTATCTTTCACTGTATCTATTTCCACAAAAGATTTTAGAGCCTCCATCATTGAAGTAGGATTTGCATTATAAGCATCCAAGATAATTTTATTTGTATTCCAATCCAATATTTGTGATCTATTATTTTTTGGAAAATATCCTTCCAATTGCTCCTTAATTATAGCTGGTTCAATCCCAAAATAATCTGCAATTTTAACAGCGGTAATAATATTATTGAAATTATATCTGCCGTATAATTTTGTTTCAACGTAAATTTTATTTTTATTTATCAAATCAATGGTAAGGGAAATAAAAGGATATGTTTTTTTTAATTCAATTGACTCAATAGCTTCTCCCTGTAGCGAGGTGTTATCAAAGCCTAATGAACAATCATCTTTATTGATAATTTCACTTAAATCCTTTATAACTTCATTATAAAAAAACAGTCCATCATTTTGCTTTAAATAATCAAAAAGCTCCATTTTAGTTCTGATGATATTCTCAAAACTACCGAATCCTAGGATGTGAGCCGTACCGATACTGGTGATTGTACCATAATTTGGTTCAGCAATATTGCATAAAAATTCTATCTCTCCAAGCGAGCTCGCTCCCATTTCAATAACAGCAATCTGATGGTTTGGTTTTAGCCCAAATAAAGTTAGTGGCACGCCTATGTGGTTATTAAAATTACCTTTTGTACATAAGACGTTAAATTTTCCTGATAAAATAGTACATAAAAGTTCTTTCGTTGTAGTTTTGCCATTTGTTCCTGTAATTGCAATTATAGGTATTTTGAATCTTTTCCTATACAACTTTGCTAATTCCTGTAATGAAGTCAAAGCATTTTTAACAACTACTACATCTTTCTTATCAATATATTTATTGTCTGAGCATATAATCAGGTCTGCTCCTTTTTCGATAGCAATATCTACAAATTTATTTCCATCAAAATTATCTCCTTTTAATGCGAAAAAGATATTTCCTTTATCTAATGTTCGTGTGTCTATCGATACACCATTAGAATTTTGTATTCTATTTAATATTTCTTCATTGCTCATAGCTACCCTTGCATAGTCCCTAACGGGTCTTCTATTATTTATTGTTATTTCTTTTTTCTGTTACCTATATATAGTCCCTAACGGGACTCTTGATTTTTGTTCCTGTCTTCTAAATCACATCTTTACGTACACTGACATATTTTCTCCATTTATCCAAAACTTCAGAAAACTCTTCAGGCAAATCAGCTTTGAAGATCATTTTTTCTTTTGTAGCAGGATGTATAAACCCCAGAGTATGTGCATGTAGAGTAAAGCCCGATAGCAGTCCAAAGCAATTCTGAACAAACTGTTTATACTTTGTAAATACAGTACCCTTGACTATTTTGTCTCCCCCATAGATATCATCATTAAACACAGGATGTCCAATATATTTCATATGTACCCTTATCTGGTGTGTTCTACCTGTTTCCAATTTACATTTCACCAAACTAACATAATACAAGTCCTCTAATACTTCATAATGTGTAACTGCCCTTTTACCTATGTCCTCTTCCTCAAATGTTGCCATCACTTTTCTATTTTTTAAACTTCTGCCTATATTCTTATCTACAGTACCTTTATCGACATCAAAGTTCCCCCATACCAAAGCTAGATATTCCCTTTCAATACTGTGATCAAAAAATTGTTTGGCTAAAAAAGTCATAGCTTTCTCATTTTTTGCTATCAATAACAGTCCGGTAGTGAATTTATCAATCCTGTGCACAATTCCAGGTCTATCCACATCATTACCCTCCATAATAGGAAGATTCTTATTCTCAAAATAAAATTTTAGCGCATTTACCAGTGTACCTGAATAGTTAGATATTCCGGGATGAACTACCATTCCGGCTTTTTTATTTATTATAAGTACATCCTCGTCTTCGTACACAATATCAAGAGGCAAATCTTCTGCTGTCACAATAGATCCGGGTTCTCTTTTTTTTGGGATAGTACCAGTCACTATATCTCCAGGTCTTACTTTATAATTTGATTTTACCTGTTTATTGTTTATCAGAATAACCCCTTCTTGAATTGCATTTTGAATTTTGCTTCTTGTTGTATTAAAAAGACGCCCTAGGAGAAATTTATCCAGCCTAAGAGGATTCTGTTTAGAATCGATAACAATAGAAAAATCTTCTTCAAATAATTCTTCACTTATATTATCTATCATATATTCATTTATTTTACAAAAACACTACTCCAATTTTAAAAGACATAATTCCAAATGGAATATACTTTTTATCAAAATAATCAATAACAAAATTTGCGGAAGTCGTTCCATTTCTTTTATATAAAAACAATCCTCCTCCGTAGCTATACGTCAATTTTAAATTCAAAAAATATCTATCTGATTTTAATGCGACTATAGACCCAAAACTAATATTGTAACCAAAACCGGAGTTTCCTCCTTCAAATTCAGTATTTACCGTCTCATCCAAATCTATATTGACATCTTCAATAGAGGCATAAGCTCGTCGATATTCAAAATCCAATTGAACATATGGGGCAAAAACCCAAATACTTTTAGTAGAAAAATACTTAGCACCTAAATTAACCCCAAATATTCTTCCCTTGAAATCTTCTGAAAACTCATACTCTAAACCATCTTCCTGATTATAGTCAAAATAACTTACAGACTCAGAGTCGTATCCCAAAATAAAAAAGCCTCCTCCTACATATAACGGACTTGTTTTTCTCCATTGCTTGTACAAATCAATATCAATTCCCAGAGCATTTTTTTCAAAATCGCGTTTCATCAAACCAACGGGCTTACCATATAAAAGATTTATCTCTCCTAAATATCCAGAAGGATTATACTCTTCTTCTGCTACTGCTTCCTGCTCAAATTCTTCTCCATAATACTCGTATTCCTGATTGGAATAATTGTCTAGAGAGTCATAATAAAGTGAATCCGGTTCTTCTATTTGTGCGCAAATTAATCCATTAAGACTTAATAATACTATCAGCAATACAATTTTTCTCATTTCACTTCCTTTAAAATAGAAAAATTATTTCATCACTTAATGCTGAGAATCTTCATCTCTACTCGCTGATTTTTCTTCCTTCCGGCAGCTGTTGAGTTAGAAGCAATCGGTTTGCGTTTGCCGTAGCCTTTGAAACTAATCCTGCTTTTATCAATACCTCTTTTAATCAAATACTCTGCTACGTGCTTAGCTCGAGCAGTAGATAACCGATCACAGTACTCATCAGAAGGTATATTATTGGTATGACCACCAATTTCTACAACTATACCCGCATTCTCCTGTAAAAACAGAAATATTTCATCTAAAACAGGTTTTGATTTTGATGTAATATCAGTAGAATCCGCTTGAAAATATAAATTATTTATCCTGACTACCTGACCAACTTTAATATTGGAAGCGTCTAAGTTTTTCATTATTTTATCACCTTTCACCTTAAAATCTACGTAAGCATCGCACCCAAAAACATCTACAACCTTTGCAGTATGCTCGCCTGGACTAACATCTTTTGCCGGATTATCATAAGTATATCCATCAATATCCAATAGATATCCGGGGCTACCACCTTCGATATTAAATGCGACTACACTTCCTACACCAGTCAAATCCTTAGTTATGCTTTCAACACTAATTTTCAATGGGTCGGGCTCAACTAAAACGATATCCTTAGTCATGGTACTATCCTTTGCATCAGTAATAGTCACAGAATAATTTCCAGCTGTTAGATTTTCAATTTTCTTAATCCCTTCATCTCCAGTTGACCATTTGAAATCATATGGTTTTTTCCCTCCTTTTACAATTAATTTGATACTTCCATCGTCACCTTGTGCACAACTTGGAGATTTGCTAATCATGACAAACTCCATTGGTGCTCCTTTTGCAGATCTTTTAAAATGATCTTTAAATCCAACCGTAAATAAACCGTTACCTTTTGTACCAATCCAAACTCTATCCTCACGATCAATTGCAATTGCGGTACAATTCTTTGCTACTAAGCCCAAGTCTTGACCATATTTTTCTATTTTATCCGTCACCGGATCAAATCTTACAAGAATATCGGAAGCTATAATTAATCTACCTTTGCTATCCAAAACCAAATCGTTAACGATTCCCTTTTTCAAATCCTTCTTGAGATTTATTCTATACCATCTATCCAGTTTACCAAAATTATCTATATTCCAAAGTTCTTTATTACTCAATAACCAAAGTCCCTCAGAATTTTCAAATATAGCCTCCATCGAATGACTTTTTTCCTCAATATCCCATTTATCACCTTTTATTATAACTATACCATTCTTTGTTCCAACCCATAGGGTATTCTTTATATCTTTATAGATAAAATTAATATCTTTAGACTTCAATTTGGAATTACCGGGAATATAATGATTAATCACATTCCCTCTGTTTTTATTTACAACATAAATTCCGTCATTAGTACCAATCCACAATTCATTTTTATAATTTTGAAGGCAATTCACCTTCACGCTTTTATTACCAAAAGAAATAAATTTTCCAAGGTTTTCTGAAGAAGCGAATTGATTTCCACCACCAATATAGAATTTATTACCTTCAAAATCAGATATAGCATTTATACTTTTCTTAGGAACAATATTTCTTGCTTCAACACTTACAGAAGAGACAAAGAAC
Source organism: Saprospiraceae bacterium (assembly GCA_027011385.1). Lineage (GTDB taxonomy): Bacteria > Bacteroidota > Bacteroidia > Chitinophagales > Saprospiraceae > JADJGA01. The sequence continues at coordinate 7,806 of JALVAD010000114.1, forward strand.
AAGCCTTTATCAGTTGCAACATATGCGCTTAAGCCATCATTAAGCCTAATATCTCGGATTTCAATTGAAGTCGGTAAACCTTCATAATGATTGAGGTCATATTTTTTTTGTGTAAATCCTGTAAATGCCAGAAAAACAAAAATAGATACAAAAGCAATTTTTAAATTAATCATATTAAGGAACATTAAAATTTTATACAATAACAAAAGCAAATATACATTTATCTTTTATATATCAAACAATAATATAAATAAATTAAGTTTATTCAACTTATCCAAATATAATAGCTAACAAAATTCATATTAATTTTATTTTGCAAATTATATCAGTGTAAAACATAGTTGATCTCAAAGATAAGAGTTTAATTTAACATATTTATATCAACTACAAAACTAGATTTTCACTCAATTATTGCCATTTTTTAAGAGGAGTTACTAAATAAATAGAATAATTTGAATCGATTTGCAAAATTAATGCATCATTATTATACCAATAATATAAAATTGTATAAATTCGTCTATAATATTTAAATTTAATTTGATGTTCCAAAAACGCATATACTTATTTATAGCCCTGTTTTTCCTCGTTTTTAACGTGATAGCATCTGATTTTGATGATATGTATAAAGCTGCAAGTTGTAAACCTCCAACCAATGTGAGAGTTATTACTACAGGCACAGATTTCGCAACTATTATTTGGAAGAGCAAATCAAATGGAGTCGCATGGAAATTAAAATGGAGGAAAAACGGAGAAGATTATAATGAAACTAATATATCAGATCTGGTAAGTGAGAAAGAATATCAAATAAATAATTTAAATTCAGGTACAAAATATTTCTTTAAATTAAAGACTCTGTGTAGCGATGATTCTGAAAGTAGTTGGACTACTTCTGAATATTATTTCACAACTTATTTAGAAAACCCCTCAAACTGTAAAATCCATCTAAAGCTAAATGATGCTACTAACAATAATGATAAAACCCATCCCGGAGAAACTTCGTTTTTTATAAAAAACGAAGAATTCCCAAACGGAAAATTAGGCGTCGATGTGTTTATTCAAAATATTAAATTAATCATAAACCACTCGTGGACAAATGATCTAACTATAGAATTATGGTCTCCTAAACGTAATAATAAACCTAGCAAATACATCTCACTATCTTCCTCTCACAAAGCTAAAGAAGAAAACAATGGATACGGAAATACAAATATTGAAGACTGCTCAGAACCAATAATTTTTTCAGATGAAGCTTGTCAAAAAATCACTAGAGAAACAGTATCATTTATAGGTGATTTCAGACCAGACGAACCTCTGCAATTATTATATGATAGCCTTTCTCCTGTCGGAGATTGGGAACTTAAAATCATTGATAAATCAATTGCAAATTCAGGATTTTTAGAATATGTTGAAATAGATTTTGAACCTCTACTCTGCCCCATTCCACAAAACATAAGCATAATTCCACAAAATGATAATGCAGTTTTGGTGAATTGGGAACAAAATGACAATATCGATTCTGTTTTTTTCAGACTCAATACCAATGGGACAGAGAATATCATTAAAAGTAAAAACAATGGGTTTTTTATCCTCTCCGGTTTAAATAGCAATGACACTATTCTTCTTTCTTTACAATCAAAATGCGAAAACAATATTTCTGCTTTCTCTTGTACTGATTCTGTAACATTTCTTTGTAGGACAGCTCAACTTCGCGAGGGGTTTGATTCATTTGAAAATTGTGCTTCTGCTTGCGAAGACTGTATCGTTAAAGGCATTTGGCACAATACCGGCGAACAAAATTGGTTGATTAATAGCGGTGAAACAACAACAAAAAACACAGGACCTCAAGGTGATGCTTACGGAAATGGAAAATATGTATATTTTGAAAGTTCTTCCAGCGATTGTACCAACCAAGGCCTTGCTATTTTACAATCAGAATGTATTTATATCGAACCGGCATTTGATGGATGCAGCATGGAATTTTCATATCATATGTATGGAGTTGACATTGGTTCTTTGAGCTTTGAAATAAGTATTGACAATGGACAAACATGGGAATCCCTGTTTTACATAGAAGGTCAAGTTTCAAATAGATGGTTAAAACAAGAAATACCCTTAGATGAATACGAAAAGAGAACTTGCGATTTTAGATTCGTAGCCAAATCGATCAACGGTGGCAGCTATGGAGATATAGCAATTGACGACATCATATTGTATAATTCTGTTATTGCCGATAAAGATTCGTATTTATATTATCCGGATAGAGATGGTGATGGTTATGGCAAAGACACAACTGCTGTATTTTTCTGTAATCTTAGCAGCGATCTTTTTGTATCCAACAACGAAGATTGTGATGATACCAATCCTGATATTCATCCTGGAGCTGATGAAATATTCTGTAATTTTATCGACGAAAACTGCAATGGGATGGAAGATGATACTCAAACAGATTCCCCATTTAGCATTGCAGTGGATACTATTATCATGGAATCTTGCAATGGTAGTAAAGATGGTGAAATCGCTTTAAAAATATCAGGGGGAGTACCTCCTTTTAGTTTTGTATGGTCCAATGGCAGCACAGATAGCACTCTGATAAACTTGAGTGCAGGCATATACCAGTGTACAATTGAAGATCAAACAGGTTGTGGATTGGTGACAGATACTTTTGTAATAAAATACAAAGAAATATTTGGTTTTAATATAACCGGAAAAACTCTTCCAAGCTGTAATGGAAAAAAAGATGGTAGTTTATCTATCAATATTACAGGAGGCACTTCCCCCTACAAATACACTTGGAACACAGGGGATACATTAAGCAATTTACAAGATCTTAAGGCAGGTCTATATAGGGTTACTATTATTGATTCTATCGGATGTATATACGATTCACCCGAAATCGAATTAAAAGCAACCACAACTTTTGATGTCGGAATAATTGAAAAAGTTAATCCTTCATGCTTTGGCTCAAAAAATGGTAAGATTAATCTTTTTGTTCAAGGGAGCACATCACCTTACTCTTATACATGGAACAATACAGACACCAACTCCAATTTAATATCAGAATTAGAAGCAGGTGAATATTATTGCACCATCACAGATTCCCAATTTTGTTTTCAAGAATATGGCCCCATATTTTTAGAACAACCCGACTCACTAGAAATTATTGTGAGTTCAATTGACCATGTTACTTGTCCGGGAGAAGACAATGGTTTAATCGAAATAGATACAAAAGGGGGAACGAGTCCATACACTTTCGAATGGAAGAAAAACAATAAAATAATTAGTCGTTTAGATGATTTATACAATATTGAAACCGGAAAATACACGATACAGGTAAGTGATAATAACGGCTGTAAGCAACAATTGGAAAATATAGAAATTAAAACAATCGATAGCCTAAACATAAAATTGGATTCATTGAAAAATGTAAACTGCTCCAATACAAATGACGGTTTTATCAGAGTAATAGCAAATGGCGGATATGGGGACTACTATTATTACTGGAGTGATGGAACAAAATCATCAAATAGCATCGATAGTATCAATTCGGGATTATATGGAGTTACCGTAGAGGATGATTTAGCTTGCAAACAAGTACTTGACAACTTGGAAATAACCAATCTCAATATTCCATTGGATTTAACATTAGAAACGGTGAATGATATTAAGTGTTATGGTGATACTACCGGAATCATAGCAGTAAATGTCACTTCTTCCAACTCTCCATTTGATTATAATTGGAGCGCAGGAACAAAAATAATAAGACAAGAAAATTCAGATACTCTCAGCAACCTTGGAATAGGTGAATATATGGTTACTGTGACTGATAATTTCGGTTGCGTGGGAAAAAGCAATAAAGTAACTTTGACTCAACCGGAAAAACTAGAGTTTACCATTGATTCTAAAAATGTTTTTTGCTATGGTGATAGTACAGGAGATATCTCTTTGAGTGTTAATGGCGGTATCAAACCTTATGATGCACATTGGGACAACAGTTCAGAGGGGCTATATATCACAAAGCTAAAAGCAGGTCAATATTCTGCCGTAATATCCGACTTAAATAAATGTGAAATAAACACTGGTATAATTGAAATAAATCAACCTGATGAGATTAAAGTAACTATTGAATCATATCCTGCACATAAAAACCAATCGGATGGGGCTGCCATAATACTTCCTACCGGTGGAATTACACCCTATACATACCTCTGGGACGAAAATGCAAACTTTCAGACAGGTAACAAAGCTATAAATTTAAAAAGTGGAACATATACCGTAACCTTGACAGATTATAATGACTGTATTAAAGAAGTAAGTATATTTATCGCAGAGATACCAGATGCTGTTGAAAACTATCTTCAAAATAATATCAAAATCTACCCTAATCCTACAAAAAATGGTGTCTTTATTGATTATGGTGGTGGTTTAGAGCATCAAATATCGAATATTGAACTTCTTGATATTACTGGAAGAGCTACCTTACTAGATTTTAAAATTATCGATGAAAAAAAGATATGGATATCATTTGGTGGTATTAAAAATGGTATTTATTTCATCCATCTATTTAACAATAATCATCAATATTTCAAGAGAATTGTGATAATGCATTGACATATATGAAC
>JALVAD010000115.1 GCA_027011385.1 Saprospiraceae bacterium
ATGAAATACTGTACACTATATCAATTTCCTTTAAATCAAAATCAATATATCATCTCCTTATAAAACAATCACATTTGATCGAGCTCATAATTTCAGAGACGTGATATAGAAACATCACCTGACTTAAAATAGTTCATTTTTTTTCAATAAAAAACACATATTATTTAACATATGTTTATTGCGTTGACTAACAGTATATTTCAAAACTTCACAAGAGCATGTCCCCTAAAAAAACTCTTGTAATCTTTTTTCTACCCATATTTAGTCCCTAATGTGACTTCTATTGATCCAAACATTTTTTTCCACCCATGTTTAGTCCATGACAGGACTCTTTATTTATTCAAATTAAAAAAAGGATGATTCATTACAAATCATCCTTCTACCTTAATTATGAAAAAATACACTGGTTTAATCCCTCATTCTTCTTTTCATCTTATTGTTTTTTCTAAGCTTTTTCAGCAACTTCCTTTTGAATCTGTTTTCAGCAAAATGTAGTCTCACTACTTTTGTTGCAGGTAAAATCATTTTGAACTTGTCGTAATAATTTTTCTTTAAAGTCAATTTCTTTTGCTCATTTTCAAAATAGTAATCAATTACATTGTTTGCTTCCTCTTCAGACATACCTTTTTTTGGCTTGTTTGCTTCAAAAGAACTTCTGAGTTGCCTTTCTTTCTCTGAATACTCATTGTACAAAGGCCAAAATTTTTGGGCTTCTTCCGGGGTCAAATCCAATACTTTGGTAATAAAAGCCACTTTGTGTGCTTCGATTTTCTCAATACCTTTCCTTTTACCGGGTTTTATATCCTGAGCATTCGTACCGGTAAGAAAAAACATCATTGATGCAATAATTAATAGAAATTTCATGGTTGTAAATAGTTTTATTATTAAAAAATTTGTTCTAAATCTTCCTCCGAGATATCATCTATATTCTCTTCTAAGTATTCATTGAGATCATCAGAATAATAGGGATCATCAAAATGCATATTATAGTCTTTTGCAATATTTGTTATCGCTTCATCATCCAACATATCCACATTTTCATCAAGATATTCATAAACCTCCTCAATACTCAAAGCATTCTGCTTTGGTGAAGTCCTTCCCATCATAAATACAATACCCAATATCAATACCAGACTAGCTGCTATTCCCATTATCCACCTAAGCCTAATAATTCTGTGCTGATTTTTACCTACTTTCTCAATATTTTCTAAGACTGCATTTTGCATCCTATCAAAATACTCATCGGGGGGAAAGAATATTTTTTCGTTATCAAATTTACTCAATTTTGAATCCATCTCGATTAATTCTTCTTTTATTTCAGTTTTCATATTTTTACTATTTTTGTATCCTTTTAGTCATATTCAATATCAATATGTGATGTTTTTATTTGTAGATACTATAATTAATATGCATATACTTGTGCAATATATAATTCAATCTTTTTTACAGCATGGTGATATGATGCTTTAAGCGCACCAACTGAAGTACCCAATGCTTCCGACATCTCCCTATAACTCATCTCTTCAAAATACCTGAGGCTAAAAACCTCTTTTTGCTTTACCGGTAATTTTTGAAGAGCGCTTTGCAATACTTTTCTGATTTTATCTCCATCCAATTCACTTTCGTATTGCTGTGTTCTCTCTGCATTTTCAATTTGTACTTCACCAATAAATTCACTACTTCTCTTATTTTTATTCAAAAATGTCATAGACTCATTTGTCGCTATCCTAAACATCCAAGTGTACAGATTTGAGCGACCTTCAAATTTTCTGACATACTTAAATACCTTTATAAATGTATTTTGAAGAACATCATCGGTATCTTCGTGATTTTTTAAAATCGAGCGTATATGGTGATAAAGCCTCTCTTGATATTTTGTCATCAAAAGCTTAAACCCTTCGTTTAAGGTTTTTTCATTCTTAATCAACTCCAATATTCTCTCGTCTTTGATATTCATATAATTTTCATGTTCGCTATTTTGACTAGGCTGATGCCAAAAGGTTTAATAATTTAACAGTTATTTTTTTTAAATCTTTTAACATTCTTCGTTTTTTCATTAATTTGCAGGATTATATTCTAATAACTTAATAATTTACATTAATGTATACAGCTCAGCAAGAAAAACAATACTTCGATTTAACTCAAAATTTTCTGAATAAAGAATTAACTATTGAGGGTATTAATGATTTACGCAGTCTAATCAATTATCACGAATGGAAATACTATATCAATGACAATCCTGTAATTTCGGATTATGATTACGATATACTATTTCAAAAATTAAAAAAGCTCGAAGAAAAACATCCCGAACTTATCACACAGGATTCTCCTACACAGAGGGTATCTAGTGATTTGACAGAGGATTTCCCTACTGTTTCCCATTTGTCACCAATGCTTTCTCTGGAGAATTCATACAACGCAGAGGATCTAAAGGACTTTGACAAACAAGTGAGAAAATTGGCAGAATTGGATGAAAATATTGTGATAGAATACTCCATTGAACCAAAATACGATGGAAGTACCATGACACTTGTATATGAAAATGATTTTTTGTACAGAGCTGCAACCAGAGGAAATGGTATAGAAGGTGATGGCATCACACCAAATGCCAAGGTTATTTACACAATACCATTAAAAGCGAGGTTTTCTTCTAAAAATATATTCAAAGTTGAACTTCGCGGAGAAGCACTGATAAGAAAAGATAGATTTGATAAAATCAATGAAGAGAGGATGAAAGAGGGATTGGCTGTATTTGCAAATGCTCGAAATGCTGCATCGGGAAGTCTTAGAATGAAAGATACAGAGGAAGTGAGAAAAAGGAATCTCTCTGTCATTACTTACCAAATGTCTTTTGCCGAAGATAGAGATGGTAATGATATGCTGAAACAATTCAACTCACATACCAATACAATTGCTTTTTTAAAAGAATTGGGTTTTAAAGTACCTGAAAAAGGAACAAAACTCTGCAAAGGCATTGATGAAGCGATAGCATTTTGTAATGAGATGGAGGCAAAAAGAGATGAACTTCCTTATGAAATTGATGGAATGGTTATCAAAGTCAATGATTTTGATATACAAGAAAAATGCGGTTATACCATGCATCACCCCAGATGGGCAATCGCTTTCAAATTCAAGGCACAACAAGCTGTTACAACATTGGAAAGAGTAGAATTTCAAGTTGGAAGATTCGGCACAATCACTCCTGTAGCAAAAATATCTCCGGTACAAATAGCAGGAGTAGTAGTCAAATCCGTTTCCCTCCACAACGAAGACTTTATCAATAAAAAAGATCTCCGCATCGGAGATAAGGTGATCGTGGAAAGAGCAGGTGAAGTGATACCATATATAGTAAAGTCATTGCCAGAATTGAGAACAGGTAAAGAAATCCCTGTTAAATTTCCCGAAAAATGCCCTATGAATGACACCGATCAAGAAGCATTTCTAACTAAGGAAGAGGAAGAATCCGCTTGGTATTGCAATAACTGTGTTTGTGGGAAAGTGGATTTGCAAAAATTGATCTTTCACGTCTCGAAACCCGGAATGAATATCGATGGTTTTGGAGAATCATATGTCAAAAGATTTTGGGAGTTGGGTTGGGTTAAAGATATGTCGGATTTTTATGACTTGGATTATGTGCTGATTTCCCAACTTGAAGGATTTGGAACAAGGTCAGCTGAAAACATCAGAAAGGCAGTACAAAAAGCAAAATCCAATCCATTATGGAGACTCTTACACAGCTTAAGTA
>JALVAD010000116.1 GCA_027011385.1 Saprospiraceae bacterium
TTTGCATATATATTCGCTAAGGGCTATGTGTTTAATTGAAATAAATATATCATATAAGCGTTTAGTATATATATATCGCAGTATAAGTTATACTGGTTTTTTTGTTGAAACTGGTATAGTTTTTGTGTTGTTTACTTAAAATCCTATGAAAATGAAAAATATTGTTTTAATATTTGTCTTGTTTTTCTGTACCTACAATGTTTTTGGGCAGTCAAATAGCGAGGAAATAAATAAGAGTGTTGTCAAAAATATAGTTTTGATTAACAAAAATCCTTGGGAAGTCCTAATGACAAAAAACGGAGATATATTGGCAAAGCTTAAAAGTAAGCCTAATTACTTAAAAGGTTATGAGACCAGCTCTGAGAATTATACTCCAATTACACCTGCATATGAAAAATCAGTAGTGGTTGCAAAGAAGAAAGAATATGCTCCGGTATCTAATGAGTCCGTTTCAAAAGTTGAAACAAAAGTTAGCAATGATAAAGTTTCACCTATAGATGAAGATCGATTGCAAGTTACTTTCAACCTTGGAAGTGCTTTGCTGTCATCAGATGATATAACCTTGCTAAATAAAATTGCAGCGGAACTGGATGCAGACAGGAATTTGAAGTACAATGTTTTCGGATTTAATAGCGAACCTGAATACAGGTTTTATATATTATCCAAAAGGAGGATGGATGCTGTACTGAGTTATCTTAATGTTAAAGGTGTAGATATAGATAAGCAAATTATAGTCAATAGTGCTGTTAAAGGCAAGAACAATAAGATTGTTTTTGCACCTTTAAGGTAGTTTTTCTTTATATTCTAATCTGTGAAATTTCTATTTGTTTTATAGTTTGGTTAGTATAATCAACTTCAAAGAACAATGTTTGTTTTCCGTTTGTGATGCATAAATATTTTGCTCTAAGAGCTATATTGTATTTGCTTACTTGAATGGCAACAGCATCAGTTAGACTTACTTTGTGTGATTTGCATTCCACTATGAGTTTGGGACTGGCTTCATTATTAAAGACCAAAATATCGAATCGATGATTTTTATTATTAATTGTAATTTGTCTTTCGACAGCAATATGTTTTAATGGTATTTTTAATTCCGTGATTAAAAATAGAATAAAAAGTTGTCTGACAAATTCTTCGGGCGTTAAAACAACATATTTTTTTCTTATGGGGTCAAAGACAAGTTTTGATTTTGAATCCGATTTGAGTTTGAGCTTATCTCTATATTTCAAAATTTGTCTGGGCATTAAACCAAATTGTTTTTGACAAAAGATTTGATGTTTTCTATTGGGGTTTCAAGCAAATCAGATGTATTAAAATTAACGATTTTTACACCTCCTTTAGCTATTTTTTCTAATGCTGCCATTTGCCAAAGTATATTGTCAAATGTCTTGTGATTTATAAGGTGGTTTTGAGTGAGAAGTATTTGTTTTTTGTTTATTTCAAGTAAATTATCGACTAATAAATGAAAAGGTGTATCGATTATCCTCATCTCCTTAATTCCATTTTTATCCAATAATTTCAAGAGAACTTTATTCAAAATTTCATCTAATGCTGAAAAAATAATAGTATTTTTCATCTGAAATATTTTGATGTTTTTATTCGACGACTGTAGTAGGTGAGCCAAATTCCTGGCTGCATATAATCTCTCAGAATAATTCATATCCAAAAGGTTAATCATTCCCTGTTGGTGAAAGCCTTTTAGCTCAAAAGCAATAATGTTTTCCTTGATGTCATTGTTAAGTAGTGACTTTTTTATTTCATTTAATTGCTCTTCTTCATCTAGAGTATAGACTAGTTGGGTCTTGTCCTTTTGTACAATAGATAGATTTAAATCATGTTTAAAACTTTCCGCATTCTCATAAATAATCATATCCACATCAAATAAAGATTTGTCTTCAATTTCATTAAATACCTCTTCAGGAACAATAATTACAGGGAAAAAACTTGAAAGAAGTTCAAATTCACTTTTGCTTTCCAGATTTATTTCAGCATTTGTTTGGTTGAATATAGTTTTGAATAGTTGTTCATCTTCATTTTTGACTTTATTTACATAAAGCTTGCGCTTATTTTGCCATATTTTGATTGATTTTAATTCATTAAGTTTTTCCCTTTTGCTATTAGCCTCAACCAATTTATTTAACAACACCGAAGCATCGATATTAAAATGCCGTTTGTTTTTCAAGATCAAGTTTTGGATATAATAATTTTTAAAGAAAAGAACCCAATTCTTAGGTCGATATATATTTAATTTCCTTATGATATATGCTGATTTGGAATCCAGGTTATGAAAGAAGCTATTCCAATTATAGTTCTTAAAAAAATTGTTTTTTTGTCCCTCGATGATATTTAGGTCTTCCAGTATTTGTTCAAGGTACAATAGCTGTTTGTGTATTGAGAAAGCATTGTCTTCCCATTTCTTTACCGCATACCCATTATTTAAATCCAAAAAAAGTTTTTCAATATCCTTTTGAAGATTCAAGAGAAATTCATTTTTAGTATTTCTGAAATTTATACTTTTCAACTCTTTTCTGATAGCATCATTGATTAATTTTTCTATTTTTGGAAGGTCATGGATTATTTTCTGAAGTGTCTCTTGAATTGTATTTAAATTATCTTCTTCGAGATTGAATTTTAGGTATCCGTCTTTTATAGATGAAAATCTGTATAGATCGTTTAGGATAGATTTGTAATCAAGAGTGATTTTTTGTTTGGTTAGAGAATACTTTTCTTTTGCTTCTTTGAGGGATTTATCCAATCCTAAAAAATTGGAACGCTCAAAATCAAAGTCACTAAAGCGTATTTTGAATGTGTCAATTTCAAAAAGCAAATATTCAATTCTATCTATGATTTCACTGATTTGACTCCATTCATTATTAAACTGAGTTATGCTTTGCTCTTGTAGCAAACTCGCTATTGTTTGGATTACATTAAGTATATTGGTGCGTGATTCTTTTAACCAAGTACTTATCTTTCCCCATATTTTATCCGGGGTTTTCTCAATATATGCTTTTTCTAAGAAGAAGTTATCGATTTTGTTTTCTCCTTTTATTTGTAATTCAAAAGCCTTTTTAATATTGTTTTGAAGCAATGCATATTCTGATTCGATGAATTCAAATCCATCAGTCTCAAATATCTGATTGAAATAAATATTTTTAAAAGAATTAACGTCAAATGCGTTTATTTGAATAAGTTGATTGAAGTTCTTGTTAAATAATATTTTGTCATTTAGTGTATTATAATAATACTCCAATTTGGAAGTGATTTCATTTAAATTTAAATCGGAATATTGCAAATCTTTTTTTGAAATATTGATATGGTCTTCTTTGTTTAATGCTCTTATTTTTATCAGATTTGATTGCGATAAATGTTTAGGTTTATCGAGTATTGCAGAATATTTATTTAAGTGAAATTCCCCTAAATGCTTTTGGAAATTATTTGCTTGAGCTAAATCAGGAACAATAACCAAAGTAGATTTGCCTTGACTCCATCTATTGTTGAGCATAAAACGCAATAGAAATGATTTACCGGAAGATTTTTTACCGGTTATAATTGATACTTTCGCATTTGCAATAGTATCTAAAGCTTCTTTTTGATATTTATCAAGTCTATATATCATATTAAATGCAAATATAATATATTTTTATATATCTTATTGCATACACTATTTATAAAACATCTTCTATGTAATATTTGGTATTTGTTTATTT
>JALVAD010000117.1 GCA_027011385.1 Saprospiraceae bacterium
TTTGAATAGATGAGAATTGACCAACAAACAAAAGGATTAATTAAATATATACTTTGGGATTTAATCGCAGCTGCTATTTCATGGGCTTTATTTTTTCTTTTCAGAAAATATATTGAAACCGAACACTTTTCTTTAGAATTGGTTTTTAATGATCAAAAATTTTATATAGGCATTTTGGGAATCCCGGTTTTTTGGGTTTTGCTTTATAGTATATTTGATAAATACAAAGACATTTATCGTTTTTCAAGATTTGCAACTATTAAAAGGACATTTTGGCTTTCTCTCTTAGGCTCTTCAATTATAACTTTTGTTTTGCTTGGAGATGATTTTGTATTGAGATATATAAGTACTTTTAAGCTATTTTCAGTCCTTTTTATAATACATTTCACGATTACCACCTTGATCAGGACGATTGTTCTTACCAATTTTAAGAAAAAAATTAAAACAGGGATTGTAGGCTTTAAGACACTAATAATCGGTGGTAATAACAATAGCCTAAAACTTTACGAGGAACTCACAACAATGCCTTATAAATTGGGCTATAATTTTGTGGGATTTATAGACACAAATGGCAAAAGCAAAAACGAGCTAAACAAATACTTAGAAAAGTTGGGCAATATCAATGATATAGCAAAAATAATAAAGCAATATGAAATAGAAGAAGTAATTATTGCTGTTGAATCTTCCGAACACTCCAAAGTCAATAAAATCATTAATATTCTCTTTGATTTTGAAGATAATATTCTTATAAAAATTATTCCGGACATGTATCATATCCTCTTGGGAAATGTCAAAATGAATCATGTCTATGGAGCCGTTTTACTGGAGATAGATAGAGAGTTGATGCCAAAATGGGAGAGAAGGCTCAAAAGGATATTTGATTTTTCGGTGAGTGTGATTGCGATGATATTGCTTATCCCGGTATATTTTTATATTATCATACGAATTAAATTATCATCTCCTGGACCTATCTTTTACCATCAAGAAAGGATTGGACAGAAAGGGAGGCCTTTTCAAATAATAAAATTCAGATCAATGGTGGTAGGTGCTGAAAAGGAAGGTCCACAATTATCACATGAGAATGATGACCGAGTTACTAAATGGGGTGCAGTAATGAGAAAATACAGACTTGATGAACTTCCCCAGTTTTGGAATGTAATACTTGGAGAGATGTCCTTGGTCGGACCTAGACCGGAAAGAAAATATTTTATAGACAAAATAGCATTAAAAGCTCCACATTACAAAAGGCTATTAAATGTCAGACCCGGAATTACATCGTGGGGACAAGTCAAATACGGATATGCCTCCAATGTCGAGGAAATGCTCCAAAGAATGAAATTTGACCTCTTATATCTTGAGAACATGTCGATATCCTTGGATTTTAAAATACTTTTCTATACCGTTCTGGTATTAGTAAAAGGTAAGGGTAAATAGTTCAACCCGGATTATTAATCATCTAAAAAAACACGTTTTTGCTCCGGATAATTATCTTGAATTCTCATCAAAGGGATTTCAACGAAAAAAGAAGTTCCCTTTCCCACTTCAGTTTCAAAATATATTTTACCATTGAAGGCCTGTATCATATTTGTTGAAATAGCTAATCCCAATCCGGTTCCTGAATTTTTTGTTGTGAAATTAGGGGAGAATACTTTTGAAAGCATTTCATCCGGAATTCCAGTACCATTATCGGTAATTTTCACAATGGCATCGTTATTCTTTTTGTACAGTTCAATAACAATTTTCCCAACTTTATCAGTAGGTATTGCTTGTATAGCATTTTTAAGAATATTATTCAAAATACTAACCAGATGATTTTTATCTGCAAAAATAATCAAATCATTAATCGGTACATACAATTGTATATCCAGATCCTCTCTCTTTCTAAAAAAATCATGTACAGCCTTTACTATTTCATTCAATCTCACTTTTTCATTACTGGCTTTAGGCATTTTGGCAAAATCAGCAAACTCAGTTGCGATTTTATCAAGATTATTTATCTGCTCTATCAAACCCGGAGCTAATTGCTTAACCATATCAGCAGCTCTTTCAGGAGTATTGGAGACAACTCCTTGCATATATTGTATATTGAGTTTAAGGGGGGTCAATGGATTTTTTATCTCATGAGCTACTTGCTTTGCCATTTCTCTCCAAGCAGAATCTCTTTCAATTTTGCTAATTATTTTGGCACTCTCCTCAAGTTTCTTTACCGTCCTATTGTAAATTTCTATCAATCTTCCAATTTCATCTTGCTTATCCCATTTTAATAGCTCATTATTCTCACTTAAATCTAGTATTTCCAATTTTTCACCTAATATTTCAACTGGTTTTGAAATAGAATTGGCTAAAGCTATCGCTATAGCTCCCGCGACTAAAAACAATAAAACATAGACATTTAGGAAATTTGACAATATCTGAGATGCTTGAGGAATCGAATTTTTATCTATAAAATAAAATGTTATCAATCCTAAAATAAAGAAAGAAACAACTACCATACCTATTATACTAAACTGTATCCTGTCTCGCAATGAATTAACACCATTAAAGGACACTCCAATGATATCGGGAAGGATCTCGAATCTTGAATTAATGATAGATATCAAAAAAACAAAAATACCTGTCAAAACAAATAACATGGAAAACAATGAAAACGGAATCAGTATTCCGGGAACTTTCTCAATACTAATAACAGTAAGATTCGTATCCATTTTATATTTCAAAAAAGATAATCCATCAGCATAATACTCTTTGATTTTAGCAGTATCAGATAAAAAACCATCTTCAATCGGTATTTTATCATAAGAGGTATTATTAGATAAAAGTCTATTGTCATAAAAAATTATACTAGGTTCAGTTTTAACACTGCTTTTATTAGATAAATATTTAACTACATATTGCCCTTTATCATCCGATTTCGCAATAAGCCTAATATAATTACCTGTTCGAGGATTAAAATATAAGCTATTTGAGAGATTATAATAGCCATTATTAATAATGTCTAAAAAATGTTTTTCCCCAATAGTATCAATAATAATATTATTAGCTTTTAAACCGATTGTGTCTATTTTATTTTCCGAAATCAAGCCTTTAGCCCTTTCGTTAGGTACAAAAATCGAATTATTGATTGTCATAATCCTTTTGCTAGTCCTCAATTCAGAATATGCCGAGAATAATATCAAAGCAGTAAATCCTGCAATCAATATCATAAACGTAAAAATCCACGTCGAGCTCAATGATTTTTTATCCATATATAGATCCAGAACAAAGATAAAAATAAGAAAAGAAAGTAAAACAGGAATGGAATAACTCCACCTGAAAGCCAGAGAACTTACTATAAATAATGATATAATCACTCCTATAATGACTAACTTTTCGTTTAGTTTAAGCTTTAATTTATCAATTTCAACATAGATGCTTAATGAAAATAACAAGTAACTTATAAATATATTGATAAAAATAAAGAACCAAAAGATATCCCTATAACCAATATCAAATAATGAATTTACTTTAAAATCAAAGTCTATATAGCTATAAAGGAATCTGATTACAAATACTGTCAATCCCCCTCCTCCTAAAAGCAATAAATACCATATACCTCCTGTAAAATGAGGTTTCCTGATAGAATTTCGCAAGTTTATATCTGATTTTGTTAGGAGATAATTCTCTTTTTGGTAAAATATTACTGTTATTAAAATAGAG